>VGOX01000178.1 GCA_016875755.1 Chloroflexota bacterium | reverse complement strand
GTTCCTTGCCCCAAAGTTTTAGCCCCTTCTGCCGCAAAAAGTCCTGAAAATCAAGGAGTAGTTCTTCAAGGCTTGCCCGCGCCACGCCGATGAGCTTGAGTTCGGTCTTTTTGGACGTGCCTGATGCCATGCTGCCTTCGGCGATGTTCTGTTTACCGCTGCGTGCCGCCTGCACCATCTGGTCGTGGGTGCGTGAGCGGCGGTCAATAAAACGATCGCAGAACACTGCTGTGGCGTCATACACAATCTCTGACATCTGGTACGACTGTAGTTCCCGATACCCGCCATGCGGCGGGATGAGCGGGGATTCTTTTGGGTCAGTCATTTTGCCGCCTCCTCTTTTGCCTCTGATACGAAATCCAGTATTCTTCCTCTGGATTCCCGCCTACGCGGGAATGACAGTATAACGGCTTCACTCCTCCATCGCCCTCATCAGATAATTACTTGCCTTGCTGTTAACCTTCGGAAGGCAAATATTTAACAACGAACAAAGCTTGCACTTCTTTGAGTATTCAGCCTTTGGGGTAATACCTGATTCAATAAGTTCATGCACCTTCTTTGCTGCATCCTCCGTCTCAGTCCGCAAGGCCTTGTCAAATACAACATCCTCCCTGCGCCTCGTCTGCCCGTAAAACAGCGCCCCTTCACTGATTTCAACATTCAGCATCTCTTCGAGGCAGATAGCCTGGGCGCACAGTTGCACCCGGTCGCAGTTATCCATCTTGGACTTCCCGCGTTTGTATTCCACGGGAAATGGGATCCATCTACCGTCATCCCTTTTGTGAAACTCCACCGCATCCGCCTTGCCAATAAGACCAAGCCTGAGCGAGCGCAAAGGCACGCCGTAATCAATGCGCACCTTGCCTCTCGCTTCCCTGTTTGCCGTATCGACCTTATCGTGCATAATTCTGCCTTCGGCAGTAAACAGGTTTTCGCTCCAGAGTTGTTCAATATGAATCAGGGCGCACTGCCGTTCGCAGAACATGAAGTGCTGCAAGGAAGAGAGCTGAATTAAATCGTCTTCAGAATAATTCAAGTCTTCTTTCCCCCATTACGCATTTGTGAGCGCGCCCGATAGAGTTTTTCTGTAAAGCCGCCTTCCTTCAAAAACTGTTGTTCAAGCCCCTGAAGCTGCCGCCCCAGAAGATAACTTGCCTGGTTGATCAGGCAAATCAGCGTGTTCGCCGCAATCTCAGGTGTAGCTGTTTTCAAAGAATAAGGATCTGACACGTCTGACTTGTCCGACGAGTCTGACTGATACTTCTTTCTTACTGCCAGCGCTTCGGGTGAATCCTTAGCCCAGATGCGCAACCCATTCTGACGAAGAAACGCCTGATAATCCAGTAGCAATTCTTCAAGGCTTGCACGGGCAACACCTGTCAGTTTTAACTCCATCTTTTTTGAGGTTGCGGAGGCCATGCTCCCCTCTGCAATGTTCTGAACGCCGCTCCGGGCTGCCTGCACCATCTGGTCGTGGGTGCGTGAGCGTTTATCAATAAAGCGATTGCAGAACACCACAGTGGCGTCATAGACGATTTCAGCAGTCTGATAAGACTTCAGATTGCGATACCCGCCATGCGGCGGGATGAGCGGGGAGAAGTCTTTTGGGTTAGTCATTTAATCCTTTATTAGCATATTAACACTACAGCTTTTCAATTGCTTCAACGCCCAAGGCTGCTGCCTTAGATTTTATATCCGCGAAGTCAATCTTTTTATAATCAGCAAAAGAACGTGGAGGCTTGTCTTTGTTGATTAATTCAACATTTACCATTTCAAATAATTTATGCGCAGGCGCACATCCTAGTTTTGATTGTTCTTCACTTTGCTTTTCATCATTACTAGTTCCAACATGTTTAAAAACGATCAACTTCTGAGCGTGCATCCCAGTCCGAGCAGCAGCCGGATCTTGATCAAACATATTAAGCAGAGCAGACCACAGCATTTCCAAATCATCCACTGAAAAGTTAGTCTGACTTGCCAGATGTGCAGAAATATATCCATGAACCCGATACAACCCATAAGGAACAATAGATTTTCGAGCACCTAACCCTTTTTGAGGGTCATCTGTGGAGTCGCGCATATTTACCTCAGCCGTTCGTGACATTGATATCTCTTTCCCCACAATTCGATCAATGCTTTCAGCAAAGCCAAATTGGACCGGGCCTCGAATCTGTCCGCATCGCTTATCGCCAGTAGACATAACTGCTCCAAACGTGCGAACGTCAAAAAAGTTTTTGCACATCCACTGCGCAGCTTTTTTCTCCTTTGAATCTATAAACAGTTCACGAAGCTTTGCTTTTGCAGCGGGCGATATCAGTTTCGTGTCATTGACATCTGCCTGTTTGCTTTTCTCTTTCAGTGCTTTAGCCTTTTTCTCTGTCTCTTCCAGTCCAACTAAAGACAAGACCAAGCATGGTCTCTCGCCATCCTTATTAGAAAAAACGATCCCATCCGGATATGCTTCAAATGCTTTGAACTCAGCTACCAAATCTTCAGGAACGATCATCTGTATCGTTTCTTTTTCGATCGCCAAATGTGCACGCTTATGGTGTTCAGAAAGAAATGCGCCTTCTCTCACATGAATTTCATAAGGAGCCTGGTTGTTTTTCGTGATATCAACATAGTTTCTAATCTTCCGCTTCAGGCAAACATCCGTAACTAATCCTTTCCCAGTTTCATAGTCCTGACGAGGAGCATTCCCTGCGTCAGGGTCCCCATTGGGATTCCCTTTGTTTACATCAAACAGATAAACAAATTCATAACGATTTTTGATAGCTTTACACATTGGTTTTCTCCTTTTTATTTAATTGAATTTTCTAAGTCGGTTTCCTTTTTTTCCCACAAATATGCACGAGAAGCATCGGAGTGTTTGTCATTCCAGATATCCCGCTCTTCGCGTGTCATCCAAAGCCATTTGCGCATTTGATGGTATCCCAAAACAAACATTCCCTGTTGCTCTTGTGAAAGATATGCAGGAAATCCATTCTCATAGACGGCTTTTGGATCTTCTGTTTTCTTCAAAGAAACATCAAACTGGCTGCAAATTTGGTCAATTAAGTCTTCCAACTTTGCGGTGATCCACCATTTATCCTTCTTGTCTTTCGCCTTGCGCGCGTGATACCGTGCGTTTCTAAGCAAACTACCGAAAACACTCTTGGGAGACGCAGAGGCTCCAGAAAAATAACGATCAATGATACTCGCATTAACATTCTCCAAAGCCTCTGTCTGTAACTTCTCCAACACAGCCATAAGCTGTCCAAGTAAATATCCTTTATCTGTACAGTTTGGATTCATTTTCTCTAACACCTCCTTTTGTTCTGATGCTTTCCGATATTTTCGATTCAGATACGCTTTAATGATTGCCGCTCGGGCATCGTTCCAATTCTTATGCACCCACCCATTTTTCTCATCGCCCTCCTTCCCCAATTCAGCTCTATAACGCAAAATTGCCCGGCTAAAAGCCGGCTGTGGAAACAATAGTTTTTTGTCAATTGATGCCCGATAGAACTGTGCGCCAATCGCGGAAGGGATGCCTTCTTTTCGACGGTCTTTTGGATCAGCAAGCGACTCAAGCAACAAAGGCAGCGAAAAGCTTTCAGGATGTTTTCCATTTTTAGGAGCAGGGCAATAACGTTCAATTCTCAAGTCTTCGAAGTATTGTGCCAGACTATCCACCACATGCTGTGTGTTGGACTCTATCCAGTCCCGCACGGTTGCCCGTCCTTGGCCACCAGACAAAACCAAAGAGTAAAATTCATCCGGCTTGTCCAATCTATAGGGGATGCCTTTCCAAAGGCTTTTATACATCTCCGCAACCTGTGCTGGTTTCGCCTCCACCTTTTCTTCATCCACCTCAATGGCCAAACCAAAAGAATCGGACAACGCACTCTTGTTTCGTGTCCAATAACACACCACTGTATCAGTGCTTAAATGGACATTTTGCTTTGATAAGGTCTGATTTGGATCTTGCGGGTCTGGTGGATTGGGATGCAAAAGACGGTTCAGGGCTGTCATTGCAAAATCAGAAGATTTTTCGCCAATCACAGCATTGGCAGCTTCTTTCCATCCATAGCTTTCAAATGCAGGTTGGTTACAAGGCGCTAAAGCTATGTCGCTAATTTTCTTTTGAGGTACATTTTTCAATTTCTTATGCTTCTTAGCAGGTGTGCAGAAATCACCCGTGATGAGACATACGGAATCCTCTTGCGCTTTGTGGCTATCAGTATTGATTTTTCTCCAATATTCAACAATAACCGGCCTCTTATGGACAAAGGACTCCTCCATTTGATAAGAAAATACTATCAAGTCATTTCCCTTCATTTCTGGGGGCGTGTCTAACTGGACACGACCTCTATTTATATCTCTTAAAAAACGACCAACGCTCACTGCGGCAGCGTCTTTTGTTTTATAGCCGCATAAGATTATTTTTGACGCAAACATGCGGAGACGTTTTTTGCACACAGAAATGTCATGCTTATCAGAAGGGATAGATTTGCCCAAAGCATATAAAGGATTGTCGGCAAAAAACTCTGAAGGGGGGTGTTTCCCTGAGCGACTAGTCAATCTTTTTGGAACAGATTTCGGTGCATTATTAACCGTTTTTTCAATTCCCAAAAACTGTCCGTTATCACCCACTCGAATAACCCAAGAGACTGGCTTAATTTCAAAATCAGAATCTGGAACGAGTTCTTCACGTTGTGCTAAATCATAAAGCGCTTTCAATATCATACAACACCTCCTCCCGACCGATTGGATGCAATGGAACTTCCATTTTTCCGTTTTCCAATGTAGCATTGAAAAAAAGGGGCGTGTTTTGCCGGTCCTTATCTGTTCCGAACTCAATATCCCAAAGCATTAAGCCGAGTTCTTTCGATATAGGGATTGTCCGCTCTTTCGGCTTTTCTATGGGAGGGAGAATTTCAGCAATACACTCCCGGCACCCGAAATAGGGCTGATGAAAATGCTGTCCTTTTTTCAACCTACGCGAAAACATGTCAATAAATTTAAAGATATTGTCCTCTGTCCCAGCCCTCTCGGTGAGCGTAAAAAAGGCCTCAAACTGATAATCTACATTCCGCAAAGCAACCGTATTTCGTTGTGCCCTATCAGGCTCTACATTTATACCATATATTCCGTGCGTAAATTCTCTTATGCCACAGTCCATCATCTGCTTTGAAGGCATTATACTTTTACTATTCAGTTCATTCCGCTTCGTCGCAGTAAAGGATATTTCATTGAACACATAGATGCGCTCCACATGCCATTGAATGGCGGGCTTCCAGCAAATAGCTTCAAATATTCCGCGAACAGAAGAAGGAGTTGGAACCTCATAACTCACCCGCTCTGTTTTGAGTTCAGGCCGCGTAAATATGGCAAGCGGGCCTTTTGCCCTAAGGCTTAATGTCGGGCCTCTCTGTTTTTTCATAGTTCCTCCCTTTTAGTCTTATACATTAAATTTTGAATAATCAGGAAAAAGATTTTCTTCAGACACAACCAAACCAAATCGTT
>VGOX01000177.1 GCA_016875755.1 Chloroflexota bacterium | reverse complement strand
AATCCTCCGCTGCAAACCACCCATCGACTATTTTCGACTTCCATGCGATACAACTCTGCGCTGAGAAGCGAATTCAGAAAATCAATTAGACCTCTTGCATAAGTACTCCTCTTGTAGCCCGAATAACTTCCGTCTTGTTGGCGGGGTTGGGGCGCCATTGTTGCATGGTGCGCGCCTTACTATTTTGGTTGGAATGGCGATCTTGTGGACATTTGAAGCAGTTTTCGGGGTATAAAGAATTCCCGAGGATGTAACCCTCGGGAATTTTTTTATTTTATCTGCACGAATACAGGTTCATGTTTTGGTCTCGTGGTCCCGTTTGACCTTGTGCTGCTTCTACGCCCATATAATCGTAAACCATCGCGCAGGATGTATTCAGCCAATCGGCAATCTCCTGCTTGTTACCGCGGTCACCGCCGTAGAGGATGTAACGCAATTCGCCATTGGCGACCATTTCCTTCAAATCATCCACGGTCACTACTTCGTCTTGTCCGCCGAAGCCGCCCATGTAGAGGACGGGGCGCCCAGTTTCAATGACATATTGCGCACCTTGTTGAGATGAGGGGACAGCCATCAAGTATTCCATGTCTTGTGTGTTGGCTTGCAGGTAAGCCAGCAATTCCGTGTTCACGTTTCGGTCTCCGCCGCGATTGCCATCGTTCTGATTCTGTGCAGGGCTGGCGAGGAAGCCGTCTTGACTATTCTGGTTTTGACCTTCATACGCAGTGGGCAGGTTGTTATTTGAGCTATTCGTAACGGTCATCACACTCCAGTAAGCGGGAATGACCAATGCTGCACTAAAGATGACGGCATACGCCGCCCGCCTCGACATGGAGAGGAGCATGGTACCCAACCCAAGCAGTATGCCACTCCCGAGCATCCACCATGCAAATTCGTTGTATTGTGTCACGGCAAAGAGTTGAAAGCCGAGTGTCACAGCTACCATAAAGAGCAGACCGGTCAACGCCCAGGCAGATCGTTTTCCCCAAGCGTAAAGTTGTGCAAAGCCGACGCTCACCATCCCTCCCAACGCGGGGGCAAGCATGATGGCGTAGTAGGCATGGAAAATTCCCGAGATCATGCTAAAGAAAACCACGCAAGTGAGCAGCCAACCGCCCCAGAGGATGAGTGCTTTGTGAACACCCGATTCGATCGGTAATTTGACCTTCGAACCAAATAAGGCAAGCACTACACTGATGAGCGCGAACGGTAACAGCCAGGACATCTGCTTGGAAAGAGGTGAGGTGAAGAAGCGTAAGGCACCGGGTGCACCTGTTTCCTGGCTAAAAGGTGTACCGCCATTTTGTCCATTGGGACGGCTGTTGGGCTGACCATTTGGCGCTTGTCCATTTTGTGGGTTCATCCCTTGGGGGGCGCATGCCAACGCAGTTTGATTTGGCGGTGTTACACATGAGCCGTTGATGGTATTGCCATTTTGAGTGGTGAATGAACAAGATGCGCCCTGGGTTTGACCAGAACAAGCTTCAAGTGCAACAGGTGGCGGACCTTGGAACTGACCCTGCTGACCTTGACCAGGATTCTGCTGAGGGGGAGTTTCAGCATTAGAGGGCTGACCAGGCTGATTTCCAGATGGAGGCGCGTTTCCTCCTCCGTCATTCCCGCCTCCGAGTCGTGAGACTCCGTTGTGCCCAAAGATTAATCCCATCACAGTATTGTTATCGCTGGAACCGATATAGGGGCGATTTTCAGCAGGGACGAGATCGACGACGACTGCCCACGAAAGCGAAACAGCAACTAGCAACACCGTGGCAATGCCGAGGTTTAGAATTTTCTTGAACCAGCCTTCTTTTGAGCCGAAGAAATATAGCGCATAGAATGCGGGCAGGGGCAGAAAGGCTTGCAGCATTTTGATGTTGAATCCCAAGCCGACAATGAATGCACCTAGTAATACCCAACGCAGTTTGCCTTCTTCGGTGGCTTTGATGAACGCCCACGCTGCCAGAAGCAAAAAGAAGACCAACATTCCGTCCATGGTGTTGTTGCGGTTGGTGGCAATGAAGACCGGGGTGATCGCCATGACGAATGCGGCGGTGACGCCGGCTAGCTCGCCCATGTATTTTTTAATCAAATGATAGAGTATGCCAATACCGAATACGCCTGCAAGGATGTTGGGTAAGGTCACGCTGAAGCCGCTTACACCGAGAAAGTAGGCGAAGATAGCTTCGATCCACAAACCCAGCGGGGGTTTATCTACAGTAACTGAGCCGCCCGGTTCTGCTGCAATGAAGAAAAAGTTACTCCATGATTTGAGCATGGCTTCAACGGCAGCAGTGTAATACTCGTTAGCATAGCCGATACTGTCAATGTTGATCATGTGCAATACGAACGAAGCAATCATGACGACTACCACGATCAACACCCCAGTTGTTACGCCGGGTAGAAGTTTTTTTTCAAGGATCGAGGGTTGGGGTTGGGAAGGTAAAGTTTCTGTTGTCATTTTTTTTCTCCTATTATGTCATTGCGAGGAGGGTGATCTTCCCGACGAAGCAATCTCAACGTAGCTGGGAGATTGCTCACCGCACTAGCGCCCTCGCACTGATATTAACTTTTAAACGTCCACGTTCGATTTGCAAAATAATTCCAAAACACCACCATGCCGGTAGCAATGACCTTGGCGGGGAGGTATGCCCATTGGGCATCGATCCACAGGCTAAAGATCCCTTCCAGAGAAAGCACGATCAGATTGTTGAGGATCAACCCCACCAGGCTTACCAGCGTAAATTGGGCAAATTGTTTGCGCCAATCGGGGTTGAGAGCGTCCCCGAACGTCCATAACCGATTCCAGGTAAAGTTATTTAGCAGCCCTGCCGTGAACGAGATGGAGTTGGCAAACAAGGTTGGCAGCCCCGCCAGTTTTAGTAAGGTCAGAATGCTGAAATCCAGCAGAGTTCCAACTGCGCCTACGGTAAGAAACCGTGTAAAACGGGTTGCTTCCTGCTTTGAAAGGGAGGTGGGTAAGATCGCCAGGGTTTTCATGCTGTCATTTTAGGGTTTCTGCCCAAACCTGCAGAGTGCCCCAAATCATGATTCCTCTTAATTACCCATGACGGCTGTCATGGGTGCTTTTACAAGCTCATTACAGCCGTCATGCCCGTGAAAAACTCCTTCATGATAAGATGCAGGTATGCAACCCTCCAACGACTCCACCCGCGTTCTTCGCATTGCCGCATGGATCTGGCTGGCATTCCTGCTCGCAATGGCGCTGATGGATTTTTTCCTTTATCAATATCATTCCATTGCTCTCATAGATCCGGCAACACGCCCACACCTACCTTTGCCCCAAAATCCACAAGCCCCGCTGCAGAACCCGCAAATGCCGTTGCGAATCTCGTATGCTCCTGTTTATTTGTATTACATTACGAATGGCTTTGTGGCATTGCTTTTCCTGGCGGCAACGTATTGGAACGGACTACAAGACAAACTGCGGGATATCTTTTACCCGTTGCTTTTGATCGCTGTATCTGCCGCTCCGATCTTTATTAATTCATTGATCGTGCCGCGCTTTCCGCCAGGTCCGCTTTCAAATGCAGAGGGGATGGCGCTTCGCCAATTGCCTGTTTTATTCGTCGCATTGGCGCTGGTGGCATGGAAATACAAATTCATACACGTTGTCTTTTTTAGTTTGGCAGTTGCCGTGTTTGAGCTCGGCTTGATCGTTTTCAACCCAGCCGAGAATCGGAATATTTCGGTCTTTTTGTTTATCTCCATCATTCGCACCATCAGCTTTGTTGCAGTGGGTTTCTTTATCAGCTTCCTCGTTTCCCGTTTGCGTGAGCAGCGCGAATCCCTGCAAAAAGCGAATGCTAATCTTGCAAACTATGCTTCCACCCTTGAGCAGTTGACAGTCAGCCGTGAGCGTAACCGTCTCGCACGTGAACTGCACGACACCCTGGCGCATTCTCTCACTGCCATCTCCGTTTCGTTGGAAACCGCAAAAGCCTATTTTGATATCGACCCCCAGCAAACTCGCGAAATGATCGACATCTCCCTCCAATCCACTCGTAAAGGTGTGGATGAAACCCGCCGCGCACTCAAAGCCTTGCGCTCTTCGGATCTGGTGGACTTAGGCTTGAGCCTGGCCGTCAAGAAAGCTGCTGAATCTGCCGCCTCGCGCTTCGGTCTGGACCTTGAACTGGATCTGCAAAACCCCATGCCTTCCCTCAGCCCAGACGTGGAACAGACCATCTTACGCGTGACACAAGAGGCGGTGGAAAACATCACCAAGCATTCACAAGCCAGAAAGTTCAGCGTTCATTTATCGAACAATGGGCATACCACTCTCATCATTCAAGATAACGGTTCCGGCTTTGATATGCGTTCAAAAAAAGACGCCTCTGGTCATTTTGGTTTGGTGGGTATGCGTGAACGCGCCGAACTTGCGGGGGGCACATTGAAGATCGAGAGTGAAAAGGGAAAAGGCACTCGCGTGGTGCTGACGATTTAAAATCCATTGTCATTTATAGGGCGAGGAATTTTGGCAGGAAGAACGTCCTCATCAAAATGACGAAATAGGTGACTATGAAAATTCTACTTTGTGACGATCAAGCGGTTATCCGCGACGGTATGGAAATGCTCTTACAATTAGAGAAGGATTTCCAAGTCGTTGGCTCTGCTCAGGATGGTTTTGAGGCTGTGGAACTTGCCGCAAAAAAACAACCAGACCTTATCCTTATGGATCTGAAAATGCCGGGTATGAACGGTATTGAAGCCACGCGCGAGATCTGCAAGAAACACCCCAATATTAAAATCCTTGTCCTTACCACCTATGATGATGATGAATGGGTCTTTGACGCCATCCGTGCCGGGGCTTCAGGGTATTTATTGAAAGACACATCACGACAAAAGATCATTGAAGCCATTCGCGGGACGATGGATGGTAAATCTTTTGTCGACCCGGCAGTGGCGGGAAAGTTAATGAATCAGGTTGCCAGCAACCAGACCCAGCCTGCGTCCATTCTGAAAGACAAACTCACCGAGCGCGAATTGGATGTGCTCCGTCTGCTAGCCAAAGGCATGACCAACACCGACATCGCCGGAACCTTACATCTCTCAGAAGGCACGGTTCGGAACCACGTCAGCGCCATACTGGAAAAATTGGGTGTGTCAGATAGAACCCAGGCGGCAGTGATTGCAATCCAACACGGGTTGTAAAAAGCAGGGCGAGAAATTTCTCGCCCTGCTTTTTATTTGCATTCTTTTTGAAGCTAACTTGCTGCTTCTGAAATATCCACTTCTCCCGAAACTCGATCCCACAAGGTATGCAATGCCGGACACAACGTTGGCTGACCTTTGATCGTTCGCTCAGTTAATTTGACGGCAGTTTTCATATCACTAGTCCGCGCGAAAGCTTCAATGAACGGAAGGCACTCTCAATAGTGTCCCGTGTCAGAACTAGTGGGACAGGAGGGCGGAAAAAATAAGGTGTAACTCCCGGTCAAAAATCTGATTAAATCAGGAAGACCAAGAAAGAGACCATGAACGAAGAAAATGCACCCGTG
>VGOX01000176.1 GCA_016875755.1 Chloroflexota bacterium | reverse complement strand
TGGTTGGACAGCCTAGGTTACAAAGAGAGACTAGAGGACTATACCTATGGCTTCCGCTCGTGAAATGCGGCTCCGAATTAAGAGCGTAAAAAATATTTCGCAGGTCACGCGCGCTTTGGAAACAGTGAGCGCAAGCAAGGTCCGCAAGGCGATCAATGCGGTTATGGCGACTCGCTCGTATGCGACAAAAGCGTGGCAGGTCTTGAAGCATGTTGCCGAACAACCGGGACGTGACAGCCTGCATCCGCTGCTCGGTCAGCACAAGACTGTGAATAATACCCTTGTGGTCGTTGTGACAGGTGACCGCGGTCTGGCTGGTGCATACAATTCCAATGTGATCCGTTTTACGGCTCAGCGCTTTGACCAGAATCCTGTTCCCGTTAAATACATTGCTGTCGGCAGAAAGGGCAGGGATCTGCTCATTCGACGCCGCAAAGATGTCATCGCAGATTTTAGCAATCTCCCCGCTGCACCCTCCTTCATGGATGTCTCCGCGATTGGGCGCATGGCAGTGGAAGAATTTCTCAAAGGCAATGTGGACGAAGTCTATCTCGTGTACACAGACTTCATCAACATGGGACGTCAGGTTGCTACAACCAAGAAGCTTCTTCCCCTTGAACTGGGTGAAGGAGGCCTTGTGGAGGACTTTGGACACAAATCTTCCAATGGACCCACGGCTGCCTATGAATACGAACCTGACCAGCGTGAAATTCTGGACGAGATCATTCCGCGCTTTACGGCTCTGCAGGTGTATCAAGCGATCCTCGAATCGCAGGCCAGCGAACATGCAGCCCGCATGATCGCCATGCGCAATGCCACGGAGAACGCCAAGGAACTCGTTGGCGCGTTGCAACTGGCATACAACAAAGTTCGCCAACAGGCGATCACAAACGATATTTTGGATATTGTCGGCGGCGCAGAAGCGCTTGCCGCGAAATAACTGGAGGAACTCATGGCAAACGCAAATGGCCGTGTCGTACAAATTCTTGGTGGTGTGGTGGATGTTGAATTTACAGACGGCAAAATCCCCGAACTCTTTGAAGCGATCGAAGTAGAGCGCGAAGGCAAGGACACGCTCGTGCTTGAGGTGCAAAAGCATCTTGGTAACAACTGGGTTCGCACCGTATCCATGGACTCAACCGATGGTTTACAGCGTGGTGTTCCCGCAAAGGGCACAGGCGCTCCCATCATGGTACCTGTGGGTCTTTCCACTTTGGGACGTATCTTCAACGTGCTTGGCCACCCGATCGACAAGAAGGGTGATGTTCAGGCAGCCTCGTATTATCCCATTCATCGCGCAGCTCCCGCCTTTGAAGAACAATCCACCCGCGTGGAAGTCTTTGAAACGGGCGTGAAAGTCATCGACCTCATCGCCCCCTTCACCAAGGGTGGTAAGACCGGTATCTTCGGCGGTGCAGGAACTGGCAAAACCGTTATCATCATGGAACTCATCCGTTCGGTGGCTTCCGTGCATGAAGGTAACTCCGTGTTCGCTGGCGTGGGTGAACGCACCCGCGAAGGAACCGGTTTGTATCGTGAAATGATCGAATATGGTGTTATGAAGGACACCGTCATGGTGTACGGACAGATGAACGAGCCTGCGGGTGTGCGTCTCCGTGTTGCGCTGACTGCCCTCTCGATGGCGGAATACTTCCGCGATCAGGGCAAGGATGTGCTGCTCTTCATCGACAACATCTTCCGCTTCTCCATGTCCGGCTCCGAAGTGTCCGCGCTTCTGGGTCGTATGCCTTCCGCGGTGGGTTACCAGCCTACCCTCGCCACTGAAATGGGTGAGCTGCAGGAACGCATCACCTCCACCCGCACCGGCTCCATCACCTCCATGCAGGCGGTGTACGTACCCGCGGATGACTACTCCGATCCTGCTCCTGTGGCGACCTTTACCCACTTGGATGCAACCATCGCGCTCGAACGCTCCATCGTGGAAAAGGGTATCTACCCCGCCGTGGATCCGCTCGCTTCGACCTCCCGAATTCTTGATCCTAACATCGTGGGTGAGGAACACTACCGAACAGCGCGTGAAGTGCAGCGTGTTCTCCAGCGCTATAAGGACTTGCAGGACATCATCGCCATTCTCGGTATTGACGAACTCTCCGAAGACGACAAACTGGTCGTTTCCCGCGCCCGCAAGATCGAACGCTTCTTCTCCCAGCCCTTCTTCGTGGCAGAACGCTTTACCGGTATCGACGGCCGTTACGTGCCCATCAAGGACACTGTCAGCGGCTTCCGCGAGATCCTCGACGGCAAGTGCGATGACCTGCCCGAGCAGGCTTTCATGATGGCTGGTACCATCCAGGATGTGCGCGAACGCGCTGAGAAACTGGCGAAAGCCTAAATCATTTACAAATTACGGGTTGCGAATTACGTGATGCGTGATTCGTAACCCGTAAGGATTGAAATCATGACCATTCGATGTGAAATTGTCTCGCAAGACCGCACTGTATTCGCAGGTGATGTGGATATTGTTGTGCTTCCCGGTGCGGATGGTGAGATGGGCGTTTTGCCGAAACACGCACCGGTCCTTACCACTTTGAAGTACGGCATTATCAAAGTTCGTAGAAATGGTAAAGAGGAGCTCTTCACCGTCGCTGGCGGCGTTGCGGAAGTGCAGCCTGATATCGTTACCGTTCTTGCGGATGCCGCTGAGAACGTGGAAGAGATCGACGAAGCCCGTGCCCAAGCCGCCCGCAAACGTGCCGAAGAAGTACTTGCCAAGGGTGTTCCCGCTGATACTGATGCGTATCTTGCCATGGAAGCCGCCTTGCGTAAATCAAACCTGCGGTTGGATGCTGTCCGACGCTATCGCAAGGGAAGTGGGATGAGAATGCCCACTTCGGAGAATTAAACCTAAGTGGCACTTTTTTCGAAAGATCTGGGCATAGACCTGGGTACCATGTTCACACGGATCGCCGACGGCACACAAGTGCTGTTGGAGGAGCCCACCATTGTAGCCATCGAAGTGGACGACCAAAAGATGGTGGCGGCTGGCATCGAAGCGCGTGACATGTTCGGCAAGGTCCCTGAGAATATCGAAGTGGCGCGCCCGCTTCGCAACGGGGTCATCGCCGATTACGAAATTACCGAAACCCTGCTGGCATATCTTCTTCAGCGTGTCAGCGGCTCGATGCGTATCTTCCGTCCGCGAGTGATGATCACTGTGCCGTTTGGCGTGACCAGCGTGGAACGCCGCGCTGTGTACGAAGCAGTTATGGAAGCGGGCAGCCGTGAAGCCTACCTCATTCAACAGCCGCTGGCTGCTGCGATCGGTATTGACCTGCCCATCAATTCCCCCTCTGGAAATATGATCATCTGTCTTGGCGGCGGATGCACCGAAGCCGCCGTGATGGCGATGTATGGCATCGTTGCCGCAGATACCCTGCGCGCTGGCGGCATGGACCTTGATGAGGCGATCGTCAATTATGTGCGCCGAAAATACGGTGTGATCATTGGTCTGCAGACTGCCGAACAGTTGAAGATCCGCATTGGTGCGGCGGTTCCGCAGGACATTGAAAACAGCATGGAAGTGCAGGGTCAGGATCAGGTGACTGGCTTGCCGCGCCCTGTTACCCTGACGACAGGCGAGATCGTGGAAGCCTTGCAGGAACCCTTGAAACAGATCGTGGAAACGGGACGCAAGGTGCTCGAAAAGACCCCGCCTGAACTGGTCTCGGACATCATTGACCGCGGCGTGGCATTGTGCGGCGGCGGCGCGCTTCTGCGCGGCATCGATAAGCTGCTGACCAAGTCGCTGGGCATTCCCGCCTATCTGGTGGATAACCCGCTGACCTGTGTGGTGCAGGGCGCCACCAAGGGCTTCACCATGCTGAACCTCATCCGCAGGAATTTGCCGCAAGTGTAGAAAAAAAAGAATCAGAGGAACAGGCGACCCATATTACGGGCCGCCTGTTTTTTTTCGGTGGGGAAATGCTGAATGGATAGGAGCATACCAGAGCGGAGTCTGAAGCGGTGAACGGGTTGATGAACCTGCTGATTAAGAAGAAAACGCCCGACGGGAGAGTCGGGCGTTTGAGGCATTCATCCAAAATTATAAATAGAAGGTCATGCGTTGCAGGTGGGTGGAGGGATCGATGTATTGCACTTTTACGTTGTTTGGCACATTGAGTGTGATGGGGGCGTAGTTGAGGATGGCGCGCACGCCTGCCTGCACAAGTTTTTTTGCCACATCCTGTGCGGCGGTGGCGGGGACGGTGAGCATGGCGATCTTGACGCCCATCGATTTGATGCGCTCGACCATTGTCTCGGTGTCTTCGATGGTGAATTCGCCGATCTTGCTGCCAACCTTTTCCTTTTTGTTGTCGAAGATCGCCACCACATGAAAGCCGCGGTCGGCGAAACCCTGATAGTTGGAAAGCGCATGGCCCATATCGCCTGCGCCAACCACTACCACATCCCAAATACGGTCCACCTTTAGAATGGAGCGGAGTCTTTCGGTGAGGAATTCGATGGAATACCCCGTGCCCTGCTTGCCGAATTCGCCAAACTGCGAAATATCCTTGCGGATCTGCGCGGCAGAGATGCCCACCTGATCGCCCAGTTCCTGCGATGACGTGGTTTTCAGACCCTTATCTGCCATGCGTTGCAGTGCGCGCAGGTAAACAGGAAGCCGCCCAACGATAATATCTGGAATTTTTTCTGCGTTCATGTGCCCTCGCCTTTGGATAAATTCCCGTGATCATAAGACCGCATTAATTATGGGATAACCATAACTATACCAAAAAATATGATTTTGTACAATTCGGTACAAGTGCTTCACAAATAAAAGATGCGGGATTTTGATGAAATCCCGCATCTTTCCATGTCTGTGCCTGTCTCTGTTTCCTGTGACAGGCTCACAGCTGACACTTAGAGCAGCCAGCCTTGTAGTTTTTCAGATTCTTTTGCGCCCTTGCGCCCGACGATCTTGTACACGTTGACAGGTTTGGTCTTGCCCTTCACTGTGACTGCATCGGCGAGTTCTGCATCGAACTCGTCTTTGACCTGTTCGTAGGTACTCTCGCTGACGAGGATGGGCCAGGCGTAGGTTTTGGTGAGGTCTTGCAGGCGGGCGGCAAGGTTGGCGTTGTCGCCGATGACCGTATAGTTGATGCGCTGTTCCGAGCCGAGCAGACCGACAAAGACTTCGCCTGAGTTGATGCCAATGCCCATCTCAATGGTGATGGAACGGCCTTCTTTTGCCCATTGTTCTTTGAGTTCTGCCAGCGCTATGCGCATATCCAGCGAGGCGCGGATGGAGCGGGCGGCGTGGTCTTTATAGGGGACGGGTTCGCCGAAAAAGGCAATGATGGCGTCGCCTTCGTATTTGTCCACAGTGCCGCCGTGCTTGTAAATGACCTTGGACATGGTTTCGAGATACGGGTTGAGCAGTGCCACAACCTCTTCAGGGGTGAGTTTTTCCGAGAGGGTGGTGAAGCCACGGATGTCTGAGAAGAGGATGCTCAGGTCGGCGCGTTTGTTCAGGGAGGCCAGATCCTGGGTGGAGATCATCTGGTCGACCA
>VGOX01000175.1 GCA_016875755.1 Chloroflexota bacterium | reverse complement strand
CACCCATTCTGACTGCCACTAAAGTAACCAAACGCTTCGGCGGACTAACCGCTGTCAACTCGGTGGATTTTGAAATTCCCGAAAAATCCATCGTCAGCATCATCGGACCGAACGGCGCAGGCAAGACCACTTTCTTCAATTGCATCACTGGCTTCAACAAACCAGATGAAGGCACGATCACCTTCGACGGTACGGAGATCCAGAAACTGCGCCCCGACCAGATCACCCGTCAGGGTATCTCGCGCACCTACCAGAATATCCGTCTCTTTGCAGATATGACCGCGCTCGAAAATATTCTCGTCGGTCAACATAAATTCCTGCATTCTTCATGGATCAGCGCCATCCTCCGTACCAAGAGCATGCTCGCAGAAGAAAAAGGTGCACTGGACGAGGCACACAAACTGCTGCGCTTCGTAGACCTGAAAGGCAAAGGCGACCTCCTCGCCCGCAACCTTGCCTACGGCGAACAACGTCGCCTTGAGATTGCCCGAGCGCTTGCCACTCGTCCCAAACTACTCCTACTGGACGAACCCAGCGCAGGCATGAACCCGCGTGAAACCGAAGACCTAACCGCCTTCATCCGCCGGTTGCGCGACGAACTTGGCATCGCCATTCTGCTCATCGAACATCACATGCGCGTCGTCATGGGCATCTCTGAATTTATCACCGTGCTGGATTACGGCGAAAAGATCGCGGAAGGCACGCCAAAGGAAATTCAGAGCAATACCCGCGTGATCGAAGCCTACCTCGGACGCGGCGCCGCTACCGAAGGCATGGAAAATGCCGCCGAACGCTTCAATAAAAAGAAAAAATCGTAGAGAGTAGGTCAAGATGTCAATCTTAAATATCAACAACGTTCACACCTACTACGGCAACATCCACGCCCTGAAAGGCCTCACCATCACCGTGGAGCAGGGCGAGATCGTTACCCTTATTGGCGGCAACGGCGCAGGCAAAACCACCACCCTTCGCACCATCTGCGGACTGCTCCAACCGCGTCAAGGGGACGTGTTCTTCAACGGTGAAAACCTCAACAAGTACAAGGCGCATGAGGTCGTTTACAAGGGCATCTCCATGGTTCCCGAAGGACGCGGCATCTTCACCCGCCTCACCATCACCGAAAATCTTGAGATGGGTGCCTACAGCCGCAACAGCGTGCAGGAAATAAAGGAAGATATGGACCGCGTCTTCACCCTCCTCCCGCGCCTCAAGGAACGCCGTAATCAGGTCGCTGGGACGCTCTCTGGCGGCGAACAGCAAATGCTAGCCACCGGGCGCGCCTTGATGACCCGCCCCACCGTCCTGCTCATGGACGAGCCCTCGATGGGTCTTGCCCCCGTGCTGGTTGAATTGATCTTCGACACCATCGAACAGATCAACAAGCAGGGCGTCACCGTACTACTCGTGGAACAGAACGCCCACATGGCGCTCTCCATAGCCCATCGCGGATACGTTCTGCAAACAGGCGAGATCGTACTCAGCGACACAGCCAAAAAATTAAAGAACGACCCCACCGTTCAAAAAGCGTATCTGGGCATCGAGTAACCGCGCATTTGCAACGCAAGCAAACGCAGAGGTACAATCGTGTCCTCTGCGTTTTTGTTACCTGAAACCTATGTCATTGCGAAGGCGATAGCCTGAAGCAATCTCCCACATTGTGAGGTGCATCATTTTAATTCTCAACGCACAAGAGGTCCGCAAGGCGCTGCCCATGCGTGACGTCATCGAAGCCATGAAGCAAGCCTACGCTTCCCTCTCCGACGGACAGGCTGAAGTCCCCCTGCGGACGCGGCTCCCCATCCCCAGCCACGAAGCGCTCGCCATCTTCATGCCCGCCTACGTCCATACCTCCGAAGCGGACGCGCTCGCAGTCAAGATCGTCAACATCTTCCCACAAAACCCAGCACGCGGACTGCCCTACATCCAAGCCGCTGTCCTCGCGTTTGATGCGGCAACAGGAAACGTCTCCGCCATGCTCGAAGGCAGCACGCTCACAGCCATCCGCACAGGCGCAGGCAGCGGAGCAGCCATTGACCTGCTCGCCCGCAAGGACAGCAAAGTTGTCGCCATCTTCGGCGCAGGCGCGCAGGGCCGCACTCAACTCGAAGCCGCATGCGCTGTTCGCAACATCGAAAAAGCGTGGATATTCGACTCGGACACCAAACGCGCCGAAGCCTTCGCCAAAGAAATGGCGGGACAGGGCGCGGTTCCTGCCACGCTTGAGCCTGCTACAACAGCCCAGACAGCCGTCAAAGATGCAGACATTATATGCACCGCCACCACCGCCACCTCCCCCGTCTTCGCGGACGCAGACCTAAAGCCTGGCGTCCACATTTCCGCCATCGGCTCGTATACCCCAGACATGGTGGAAGTACCCGCAGAAACCATCGTTCGCACAAAAGTCTACGTGGACTCGCGCTCCGCTGTCCTCGCCGAAGCAGGAGACCTGATCCAACCAATGCAAAGGGGATTGATCACCGAGGCGCATGTCCGCGCGGAGTTGGGCGAGATTATTCTTGGCAAAAAAGCAGGCAGAGAATCAGAAACCGAAATCACCTATTTCAAATCTGTTGGTGTCGCCGTGCAGGACGCCATCGCCGCACAACTGGCATTGAAGAACGCAAAAGTAATGGGATTGGGACAAGAGATACAATTTTAGAAATATGGACTTATGACAGGCCGAGGAAGTCTGTCAGAACGAACAGCAAGCTGTTCGACTCCAAAATTTCAAAAGGAATTAAGACATCATGAATCTACCAACCACAGCAGATATCGTCATCATCGGCGGGGGCGTGATGGGGGCAAGCGCCGCATATCACCTTGCAAAACGCGGCATGAAGAACATCGTCCTGCTGGAAAAGGAAGAATTTTTTGGAACAGGCGCAACGGGCAGGTGCGCAGGCGGGGTACGCTATCAATTCTCGACAGAGATCAACGTGAGACTTTCACAGGAAAGCCTGCCGATGATCGAACGCTTCAAGGAAGAGATCGGGCAGGACGTCAACTATATTCAATGCGGATACCTGCTCATTGCGACCAATGAAAAAGATGCAGCTACCTTCAAACACAATGTGGAATTGCAAAACCGACTTGGTGTGCCAACGCAACTGCTCAGCGGAGATGACGTCCGAGCGCGGCTGCCATTGTTGAAATTTGATGATGCCATCGCGGGGACGTTCAACCAAAAGGACGGCATCGTCGACCCCAATGGCGTGGTAATGGGATACGTCAGCGCGGCGCAGAAGATGGGCGTACAAGCCATCTCCAAGGCGAATGTGACGGGAATCTCCGTCAGCGATGGAGAAGTTCGGGCTGTGCAAACCAGCCTCGGCGAGATCCAGACGCGCATGGTCTTGAACGCGGCGGGACCATGGTCTGGGTTGATCGGTCAGATGGCGGGCGTGTCACTTCCCATCGTCCCGCTCCGCAGGCAAATGTTCACTACCAATCCACTCAAAGATGTGCCCGCAGATTTTCCGTTCGTGATCGATTTTGCCAAGTCATTATATTTTCACCGCGAAGGTGAAGGTTTGCTGATCGGCATGAGCAACCAAAATGAAACACCTGGCTTCGACCAAAACGTGGATGACGATTTTGAGTTGGTGAATTTGGAAGCAGCGATTGAGCGAATGCCGCTCGTGGAAAAAGCCAGCCGCGCCTCGCATTGGGCAGGCTTGTACGAAGTGACGCCTGACGCGCACCCGATCTACGGCGGCACGGACGTGAAAGGTTTCACCGTTTGCACGGGATTTTCGGGGCATGGCTTCATGCACGGACCCGTCTCTGGAAAGTTGATGAGCGAATATATTTTGGATGGTAAATATTCCACGCTGGATGTTTCGATGCTCGACCTCAAGCGCTTTGAAGAAGGGCGTTTGATAAAAGAGTACAATGTGGTGTAATTAAACACAAAGGACACCAAGTACACAAAGGGATAGGCTTCATCGTCGCTTTTCTTTCGTGACCTAAGCCCCCAGCATGGGGGTTGTGTCCTTTGTGTGTAGACAGGAATTTATGACCTCAGCAGAAATCATCACCATCGGCACGGAAATTTTGCTCGGCGAGATCGTGGACACAAACACGCGCTACATCGCCCGCACCTTGCGCGGATTAGGCGTGGATTTGTACCGCACCATCACCATTGGAGATAACGTCGAGCGCATCGCAGAAGCCATCCGCAGTTCGATGGAACATGCGGATATTGTCATCACCACAGGCGGGCTGGGTCCCACCATTGACGACCCTACCCGCGAAGCCGTCGCTAAAGCTATCGGTGTGGAAACTGAATTCCGTGAAGACCTATGGCAACAGGTGGTCGAAACCATTTCAAGATACGGACGCAAGCCGTCCGAGAATCAAAAACGGCAGGCATTCGTTCCGCAGGGCGCGCTTGGGCTGCGAAACCCCGTCGGCACTGCGCCATGTTTCATTGTGGAAACGCCGCGTAATGCGGTCGTGTCATTGCCAGGCGTGCCAGCCGAAATGGAACACGTTTTGCACGAGTCGGTCATTCCGTATTTACAAAAACGCTTCACACTCGATGAAGTTCTCAAAATCCGCATTTTGCATTGCGCGGGGCTCGGCGAGGGCATGATCGACGAAAAAATCGCCGACCTCGAAACGCTGCGCAACCCCACCGTTGGTCTCGCTGCACACACAGGTGTGGTAGATGTCCGCATTGCGGCGAAGGCGAAGACCGAACACGAAGCCGACGCGATGATCGCTGAAATCGAAGCGCAAATCCGCGAGCGGCTCGGGGGCGTTGTCTTTGGCGCAGATGATGACAGGCTGGAGTCCGTTATACTGGAAGCAGTGGCAAGCCGCGGGTTAAGTCTGGTGGCGATTGAATCGGGATTGGATGGGCTGCTGGCGCGAAAAGTCCCGCACACCGCCTCCATCCCTAATCTGACGCCTGATTCGCTCATGGACGCATTACGCGCCGCTCGAGCAGAATCCAAAGCGGACGTTGCTCTCGGCGTTTCAGTCTACATGGAAGAACGCGCCGCAGAGATGGCGATGATCACGCCCAAAGGCGAAAAGACGCACCGCATCACCTACGGCGGACCGCCCAAGAGCCTGCCACGCTGGAGCATGAATCTCGCCCTCAACTGGCTGCGCACAACGATGGAGGATACAGCCTAATGTCTGCGCCACGCCGCCGCAAAAAGGACAATCCCTGGGTTATCCTTGCATGGGCGTTGAATATCCTTGGGTTGGGGTCGATCACCATTGTGTTGGTGGCCTATTGGGCATTACAACCAGCCTCCGCTGCGCCGCAAGACCAAAGCTTAAACTACACGGCCACCCTGCCTGCCACATATACGCCTGACCCATTGTCCTTTTATCTTCCAAGTGTAACGTCCAACCCGCGCTCAACAATGATCGTGGTGCAAACGCCCACATCCTTTGTCATCCAGAACGCTGGAAATCACCGCGCACAAGTCATCGGGCATTCCGTTTCAGGCAGACCCATCGAAGTGTATACTTTTGGAAACGGTGAACGCGAAAAGATGATCGTGGCGGGCATTCATGGCGGGTACG
>VGOX01000174.1 GCA_016875755.1 Chloroflexota bacterium | reverse complement strand
TGGTGCCAATCCGTTTTGCATTCTCGAACGCATCACCAACTTCGACGCCTTTGATGGCTTGCACGGACATAACCGCGTGGGCGAGTTTGGCTTCGAGGCGTTTATCCCACTGCACGAAACTTCCCAAGCCGACGGGCAGGTTGAGTGCGACAATTTCGAGCACACCACCAAGGGTATTCTTGCCGTGGATGGTCTTTTCGATTTCGGCGCGCATCTTTTGCGCGGAGGTTTCAACGGGGCAGCGTACATCCGATTCTTCAGCGCGGACGAAGCGTTCTTCAAAGGGCATATCGCCAAAGTCCGTTTGGACTTCGCCAATGGATGCAACATAACCGCCAACAATGATGCCGAACTGCGCGAGAAAATGTTTGCACACCGCGCCAATTGCAACGCGCATGGTCGTCTCGCGGGCGGAGGCGCGTTCGAGCGCAGGGCGCAAATCCTTGTAGCCGTATTTGACCGCGCCTGTTAAATCTGCGTGACCTGGGCGCGGAGCAGTCATCGGTTCGATAGCTTTGCCTTTCCATTTGACATGGTCATCGTTTTGGACAAGCATGGCAATCGGCGCACCTGTGGTTTCGCCGCCCATCACACCGCCAAGAATTTGCACAGTGTCCTTTTCGATCTTCATGCGTCCGCCTGAGCCATAGCCCTGTTGACGGCGGGCAAGTTCTTTGTTGATGATATCAGGCGTGAGGGAAAGCCCCGCGGGGATGCCGTCGAGGATGGCGGTGAGGGAGGGTCCGTGGGATTCACCTGCGGTGAGGAAGCGTAGGGGCATTTCAGTCTCCAGTAATCAGTAACTAGTGATCAGTTTTCAAAAATTTTCCACAGTTCTTCACGCGGCGGTTTGTGACCTGTCCACAATTCAAAAGCGAGGGCGGCTTGTTCAATGAGCATGCCCAAACCAGTTGTTGCAGATAGTCCCTGTGCGCGGGCAGTTTTGACGAGTTTGGTTTCGCTTGGGTTATACACTAAATCATAAACAAAAACGTTTGCGGGCAATGATAATTCATCAGGCAGGGGAGAATCATCGACGTTTGGAAACATGCCTACAGGAGTTGTGTTGATAAGCAAGGAGAAAGGATGAAGGATGAGGGATGAATAATTAGTAATTAGTAATTGGCGATCGGCAAACTCATTTGCCAATTGGTCGGCTTGTTCAATTCTACGCGCGGCAAGCGTTACTTCCCAACCGTCATTGAGCAAAGCATACACTACTGCTCTTGCAGACCCGCCCGCTCCCAGGACAATTACAGATTTGTGATTTACGATTTTCGATTGAGTTTCCGACAAAAAACGATTGAGATCGGATAGAAAACCTGCCGCATCGGTATTATCACCAACTAATTTATTATCTCGAAGATACATTGTATTCACTGCGCCGATGGCTTTCGCAGTGGGCGTGAGTTCATCCACAAATTCGATGACATTCTGTTTGTGCGGAATGGTGACGTTGAGTCCGTGCAACCCGCCAGTGCGGACACGAGCAAGCAAATCTTTTAATCCCTGTTTATCATCGGGGAGAATGGGGAATAGGGAATAGTCACCTTGCAACTCACACGCTTTCAACGCAGCAGCATGAATCTTTGGCGAGAGGGAATGTCCAAGGGGGTAGCCGATGAGTCCGAGTTGAATCATCGCAAAACTTCCAATACGTCAAAAAAATTCGGGAAGGTCTTGGAAACACACGCTGGATTTTCAATCGTCACCCCATCGAAGCGCAAGCCGATGAGGGAGAATGCCATCGCCATGCGGTGATCGTTATAGGTCTGGATGACGGCAGGGCGCATCTTCTCTACGGGATAAATGGTCATTCCATCTTCATGTTCTTCAACTCTGACACCAAGCCGCGCCAGTTCCATGCAGGTTGCGTGGACACGGTCTGTCTCCTTCACGCGTGCCGAAGCGATGCTGCGGATGCGGGTCAGTGAATCAGCAAAGGGGGCGATGGCTGCGAGCGTTTGAGCAGTGTCTGGGATGTCGCGCATGTCCACGTCAATCCCGACGATGGACGATGGACGGTGGACGGTGATCGAGTTATCGGCTTCTTCAACAACACATCCCATTTGCTTGAGTACATCCAGAAAACCAATATCCCCTTGCACCGACTTGCGCGAGATATTTTCCACGCGCACCGTCCCGCCGCAGATGGCAGGCGCGGCGAAGAAATACGAGGCGGCAGAGGCGTCGGATTCAATTGCATAATTGGTAATCGGAAATTGGTAATTGGAAAGCGGCACAGTGAAAGATCTGTATCCATCCCGTTTGACTTGCGCGCCGAAATCTTTCATGATGGCGATGGTCATGTCGACGTACGGCTTGGAATTGAGTTCAGTGGTCAGCTCGATTTCAATGGGAGTTTTGGCGTAGGGAGCAACCATCAACAACGCCGATAAAAACTGCGAAGAAATATCACCCGCAATCTTTGTCTTACCTCCAGCGAGTCCGTTCGCGATGATTTTGATGGGGGGGCAAATTTGACGATGGACGATGGACGATGGACGATGGTCTGTGGTCTGTCGTCCATCGTCCATGGAATGAATGTCACATCCCAACTGCTCCAACGCCTCCACCAAATCTCCAATCGGACGTTCGCGCATGCGCGGCTCGCCGTCCAAAATATATTTGCCATTCCCCAAAGTCAAAAATGCAGACAAAAATCTCGCCGCCGTGCCTGCATTGCCGATGAAGAGTTCTGCTCGCTTTGCTGGGATATTTCCGCCCAAGCCCGTGACCGTCATTTCATGATTGACTTCATCAAGTTGAATATCGAAGCCGAGGGTTTCCAACGCATTAGCAAAGTGGTGCGAGTCATCCGAGAATAGCGCGTTGGTGAGGCGGGTGGTTCCATTCGCAAGAGCGGCGATGAGCAAGGCACGGTTGGTCAGTGACTTGGAGCCAGGCACGCGGACGGTGGCGTTGAGAGGAGAAGACAAAGGATGAATGCGGAGGGATGAAGGATGAATGGTTGGCATAAAAAAGAAGGCAGAATGGTCTATCGTCCGTGGTCCATGGTCAAAACAGAGTGAGATTCTCGCGCTTGATTCAAGAGCGCTTCGAGTGCGGCGTAGTTTTCCGTTTGCAAAGCGGATTCGATTTCATCAAGCGAGTTGCGGAAGGCTTGCATGGCGTTCAATACATGATCCCGATTCGATTTCAAAATTCCCAGCATCATGTGGGCGGGCGTTCCTGCCAGTCGGCTTGTCGAGCGAAAACCTGGTCCGATGAAGGGAGCGAATTCCTGCGGGGTGGCATGAGTCAGCGCGGACGAAAGCAGAAACGGCAAGTGGCTTGTAGCGGCAAAAGTGCGGTCATGGTCTTCGGCGGTCATTTCGATGCGGTTTGCGCCGATGGCAGCGATGATCTGTTTCGCCGCGGATTTGGCGCGTTGGGTGGTGCGTTCCAAAGGCGTGACGATGAACGGGGCATTCTGGTACAGATTTGCGTCCGCGTTTTGCAAGCCGAGTTTTTCCTTGCCGCAGATGGGGTGTCCGCCAATGGGGTCGAAGTTTTCTGGCAACGCAGACATGGCTTGGGTGATGTCACGTTTGGTGGAGCCGATGTCGAGGATGGTGATTGGTGATTGGTAATTGGTAATTGTTTGTTGTTTGAGGAAATTTAGAATAGCAGGGACGGGAATCGCTAGAATGAGCAAGTTAAGTTCTGCAAGGCGGTTGGCAGAGTCGCTTTCAGCGTGGTCAATGATTCCTTTGGAAAGAGCAAGCTCAAGCGTAGGGGGATGCGAGTCGAATCCGATCAGGCGGTTACACTTCCCTTTGAGACTCAGGGCAAGTGAGCCGCCCATGAGTCCCAATCCAAGTATTCCTATGGTTGCGTCCTTCAGCGAAAAACCATCCTCCATGATTACCACCCAGTGGTCACGGGCTTTTTGACGGGAGCGACGCGACGCCCCATGATCTCTGCAATGGCTTTGACCTGCTTGACCATTTCAGCGAATCGTTCAGGCTTGAGCGATTGCTTGCCATCCGAAACGGCTTTGGTAGGCTCGGGGTGGACTTCCACAATGAGACCATCGGCGCCAGCGGCGATACCAGCGCGGGCAATCGCAGCGACATAATCGGCGTGACCCGTGGAGTGCGAAGGGTCGAGGATGACGGGCAGGTGCGTGAGATTTTTCAGCACGGGGATGGCGTTGATGTCGGTGGTGTTGCGTGTGGCGGTTTCAAAGGTGCGGATGCCGCGCTCGCACAAAATGACCTGCTTGTTGCCGCCCGCCAAAATGTATTCCGCCGACATGAGCAGTTCTTCGATGGTGGCGCTCAGACCACGTTTGAGCAAAATGGTTTTGCGGGTTTCACCGAGCGCACGCAGCAGGTTGAAGTTTTGCATGTTGCGCGCGCCGACTTGAAAAACATCCACATATTTGAGCATAAGCTCAAGCTGCGTCTGCGACATGATCTCCACCACGATGGGCATGCCCGTCTGTTCGCGCGCTTCGGCAAGGTATTCGAGACCTTCTTCGCCGAGACCTTGAAATGCATACGGGGATGTGCGCGGCTTGAAGACACCGCCGCGCAGCGCATTTGCGCCCGCCTCTCTCACCGCATGAGCTGTTTCTAAAATCTGACTTTTCGACTCCACCGAGCACGGTCCTGCAATGATGGCAATCTCGTCGCCACCGATGGTGAAGCCGTCAATCGGGAAAACGGAGTTTTCGGGGTGTACCTGGCGCGAGCCAAGTTTGAAAGGTTGGGAAATGCGTTTCACGGAATCAACTCCATCCATCACTTCAAACGGGTCAAGGGATGCAATATGAAATTCACCGACAGCGGCAACAATGGCGGTTTCGACTCCATAGGTGATGTGCGGAGTCAGTCCGTGGGCTTTTACGGCGTTGACAACTCCCTCAAGCTGCTGGGGGGTGTAGTGGGCTTTCATTACAATGATCATGATGATTTCTCCTAGTTGATTTTAAGTTGAATGTTCAAGGTTGAAGGTTCAAGGTTGTGCAGTTCGGCGTTTGCCTTGTGACTTTCGACCTTTGACTTTTGATAAATTACTGCGCCGACACCAAATCGGGTCTCAAGCGCACCGCCTCGCGCAAATAGACGTGCGTGATGCGGTTCTGCGGTAATTCCGTGTTCCAATGCACCAGCACGCGAATGGCACCCGGCAAACTGCCCGGCACGGGAATCTCACGCGCACACATCATCGGGACGAGTCCCCAGCCCATTTGGCGCGCCGCCTGCGCGGGGAAGGTGGCGGCGAGGTCTTCCGTCACCGTGAAGATGGCGCTGGCAATATCTTCGGGGCGCATATCCTCATTCTCCGCGAGGATGGCTTCCAGCAATTCCCGCGTGGATTGCAGGATCAAGTCTGGGTCATCCGCCGAGACGGTGGTCGCGCCGCGTATTCCACGAGTTGGCATACAGTTCTCCTTGAATTGCCCTCTCCTCCATGGCGGGGTGAGGGTAGGTATCGAGTAGGGAGCGGCGGCTAACCGCTCCCTCTCACACCACCGGACATGCGGGTCCGCATCCGGCGGTTCACCAAGAGTGGCGCAGATACTCTTGCGCTGGATTTTCTTCTGTCTCGTGC
>VGOX01000173.1 GCA_016875755.1 Chloroflexota bacterium | reverse complement strand
TGGCGACTTGGTCGGGCGTGAGGTCGAGGTTGACGCCGAGCGCGGAGAGGACATCGGCGCTGCCGCATTGAGAGGACGCGGCGCGGTTGCCGTGCTTGGCGACTTTGCGTCCTGTGCCAGCGAGGACGAACGCAGCGGCAGTGGAAATGTTGAACGTGTGCGCGCCGTCGCCGCCTGTGCCGACGATGTCGTAGATGGGGTCGGTTGAGTTGACGTTGACCTTCACCGCGACGTTACGCATGGCGCGGACGGAGCCTGTGATCTCGGGAATAGTCTCGCCTTTCATGCGCAGCGCAGTCAGATACGAACCGATTTGCGCGGGGGTCGCGCCGCCTGTCATGATAACGGTCATTGCTTCTTCGGCTTCGAGGTCGGTGAGGTCTGTGCGGTTGATAACTTTGGCAATGAACGGCTTGAGCATGACAGGTTTGGTCGATGGCGGCGGAGCGAACTTGATGTCGAGGAAGTTTTTGAGCAGTTGCTTGCCGTGCTCGGTCAGGATCGACTCGGGGTGGAACTGCACGCCGTAGGTCGGATGCTGCTTGTGCTTGAGTCCCATCACTTCGCCTTCGTCGGTTTGGGCGATGACTTCGAGTTCGGCGGGGATCGGTTCGTAGACGACGAGCGAGTGATAGCGCATGGCTTCGAATGGAGTCGGGATGTCTTTGAAGATGCCCTGTTGATTGTGTTTGACGGGCGAGGTCTTGCCGTGCCTGAGGCGCGGAGCACGGTCCACTTTGCCGCCGTAGATGGCGCAGAGGCATTGATGCCCGAGACAGACACCGAGCACGGGGACTTTGCCCGTGAAGTATTTGACGGCTTCAGGTGAGACGCCGCCATCTTTGAGAGGTTCGCCTGGACCTGGGGAGATGACGAGGTGGTCGGGCTTGAGGGCGATGAGTTCGTTCAGAGAGATCTGGTCGTTGCGGTACACGCGAATGTCCGCGCCGAGTTCGCCGAAGTATTGCACCAAGTTATAAGTAAAAGAATCGTAGTTATCTATGAGCACTAACATGTTATTTCTCCAAGGAGTGACGATGGACGGCGGACGATAGACGATGGAAGAACATCCATGGTCTGTCGTCTATGGTCTATGGTCAGTCTTCGTTCCCGAAAATATCCAATTCATCTGCGAACAGATCGAGCGAGTAGGACAAGCCTGTTTTCTCGCGGACGAGTTCCATGGTCTGTTTGGCTTCGACTTGCATGCGGCGGATGCCGTTGGCGAGGACGTCGCGCGGGATCATGGGATGGGCGAGGAAGTAGGCGCGTTTTTCGCGGATGGGTTCGAGGAAGTTGTTGATGGCGCGGGCAAGTTTTTCCTTGACTTCCACGTCGCCGACTTTGCCCTGGCGGTAGCGTTCCTTGAGGTCGTCCACTTCGGCGTAGGAGGGATTGAATGCGTCGTGGTAGATGAATACGGGGTTGCCTTCGACCGTTCCAGGGTCGGTGGCGCGGAGGCGTTTCGGGTCGGTGTACATGTTCATTACTTTTTGCTTGACCGTCTCGGCGTCATCGGAGAGATAAATGGAGTTGTTGAGCGACTTGGACATTTTGTTCTGTCCGTCTGTGCCAACCAAGAGCGGAACATCACCAATGATGGATTCAGGTTCAGGGAAGACTTCGCCGTAGAGATTATTGAAGCGACGCGCCATTTCGCGGGCGAGTTCAACATGCGATTGATTGTCGCGCCCGACGGGGACGGCTTGCGCGCGCGGGAGGAGAATGTCCACGGCTTGCAGAACGGGATAACCGAGCAGACCAAAGGGCATAGAGTCCATATTGGCGTCGCGCGCCATATCTTTGAGGGTGGGCATACGTTCCAGGCGTGGAACGGTGACGAGCATTTCAAACAGCAGATTCAACTGGAAGGTTTCAGGCACAGCCGACTGCACGAAGATGGTGCTGACGTTTGGATCAATGCCGACGGCGAGATAGTCCAACACAATGTCACGGATAAAGGTTGGAATCTCTTTGATGTATTGAGGCTCGGGCTTGGTGGTCAGCGTGTGCAAGTCTGCAATGATGAAGAAGGAGTCGTATTGATGCTGCAAGCGCACGCGGTTCGAGAGCGAGCCGACGTAATGTCCGAGATGCAGGCGTCCTGTGGGGCGATCACCGGTTAATAGTCTAGGTTTCATAATTAGGTTCCTTTCAAATTAAGGATGAAGGCGGAAGGATGAGGGATGAAGAAAGATGAAAGACGAAAGAAAATTCATTCTTCATAATTCATCCTTCATCCTTGCTCTGCCACGTCAATCGCTCTCAACATCGCACTTGCCTTATTCACCGTCTCTTGAAATTCGGCGGTGGGATTCGAATCTGCGACGATGCCTGCGCCTGCTTGCACGCTGACGGTGTTGCCGCGCCCGACCATGGTGCGGATGGCGAGGCAGGTGTCCATCGCGCCGTCGAAGCCGAAGTAGCCGACCATGCCTGCGTAGACACCGCGCGCGTCGGGTTCGAGGTCGGCGATGATATCCAACGCGCGGACTTTCGGGGCTCCGCTGACCGTCCCTGCGGGGAAAGCGGCACTCACCAGATCGAAGGCGGTCAGTTCAGGTTTCAACTTCCCTTCGACATGCGAGACGATGTGCATGACGTGTGAATATTTTTCGACCGTGAAGAAATCCGAAACGCGCACCGTGCCATATTCACACACGCGCCCGAGGTCGTTACGTCCGAGGTCAACGAGCATGACATGCTCGGCGCGTTCCTTCGGGTCGGCGAGGAGTTCTTGCGCGAGAGCGTCGTCAGCGGCGTTGTCTGCCCCTCGGGGTCGCGTCCCAGCGATCGGGCGGAGCGAGGCGGTTCTTCCTTCCAAACGCACAAACATCTCAGGCGACGATCCGCACAGATAGAGCGGCTCGCCATCCACGGTTCCGAAATCAAAAAAGAACATGTATGGCGACGGGTTGAGGCGGCGCACGGCGCGATAAACATCGAACGGCTCGACGTTGGTTTCACGCGTAAATCTTTGCGAAAGCACCACCTGAAAAATATCGCCCGCCAAAATATTTTCCTTCGCAGCGCGCACCATATCTTCATACGTGCCCTGCGTGTGATTCGACTTGACCTTCGACGGTTTGACCATGACCTTCGGCGCGGGCGGCAGCGGCTGTTCGATGCGAGCGGCGATCGCGTCCAGTTTTTGATTCGCGGCTTCGGTGTTACCGTCCAACACATTAGCGATGAGGAAGATGCTGCGACGCGCATGGTCAAAGGCGACGACGGTGTCTGCCAGCATGTAGATGCCGTCGGGGATGCTCGCGCACTTCATTCTGGACTTTAGGGTTGGTTCAAAAAACCGAACCGACTCGAACCCGAGAAAGCCCACCAACCCACCCGTGAAGCGCGGCGCGTTCGGCACGCGGACAGCGGGAAAGCGATCCATTTCATTTTGCAGAAAGCGCGTTGGGTCGCCTTCGACGTGTGTAGTGCGCGAGCCATGTTCGTCTTTGATCTCGATCTCTTCGTCGCGCAAAATATATTCCGCGCGCGGCTGGACTCCGATGAACGAATAGCGCGCGATGCGCTCCCCGCCTTCCACAGACTCCAACAGAAACGACGCGCCGTCGCCACGCAGTTTGAGATACAGGCTGACGGGCGTCTCGAGGTCAGCGGAAATTTCGCGGTTGATGGTTTGGACTTGAGTTGATTCAAGTAGCATTTGACGCTCCTTTTCGATATTCGATATTGGATACTCGAAGACCGAATATCGATGTTCGAATATCGTTAAATTAAAATCCCCTCCTGTCCATTGGGACGAGAGGAAAATCTCGTGGTGCCACCCAAGTTAAACGCCGTTTTAAACAAAAAATTCCTGCGTGATGCACACAGGAAAGGAAGCCAGCGTCACTTTGTCAGGTACGTCGCCAATTGGCGGTTATACCCTTGCTCTATAACGGGAGCGCCCGTATTGGACTAATCGTTTTGGTCGGGGAATACCACTTTGTGGCACAAGACCCCGCCCCTACTTTCGTCTGCTCAACTCGGAGGTCCATTCGACTTCTGCGCTTTTGCCTCGCTTGCACCGTCTTCCGCTTGGCTCTCTGGAAATCGCTTTGAAGTGTACTCGTCCTCGTCAGCGTTTTTGGTTATATGTTGGGCAAAATTTTACGTCCGCGGGCGGGATGTGTCAAGGAGGAAAATCAAGAATTTTCTTTTTTCTGAAAAACTTCATTCGAAGCAGATTTTTTGTGTAAATTATTGAAAAATCTATTTTTAAGTTCCAGTTTCTTTCTTTTCTCTATAAACTCTGAAAATATCGTTTTATGTTCTTCCCATTTACCAACTTCATTTTCGATAACAATTGCAAGTCCAACCAATGATGTATCAGCCCCAAACTTCTCTTTATATCTATCGAACACCTTATTTAAAATCTCCTCCCAATTCTGAACATCTAATTTCATCTTCTCTCTAATCAATTCATGTAACTTGCCAATTGCCTCTATGTACTCGCGAAGTAATGGACGAATATCAACATATTCATCATTTTGAATCTCTAAAAGTTCGTTCAAAATTGACTTCTTAAATTTCCCATCTTCTGCAAGAGCAAAAGGCTTAAGTAAGGGGATTACATTATGAAGCAATTGAAAATTTTCAATACCACCAACTCGCTTAGAAGAAAATCTAACGGTATGAATCGGAAATCCGCGATGCTGCGTATAATTCCTCAAAGCCTCCATTAACCTGTAGCCCAACACAGAGTCATATTTTTTAGATTTTTCAATTTCAATTTCAGCAGCAACATCAGGAATGTCTTTATATATTTTATTCAAGTGATGAGAACTTTGGTCAAGATACAATCTACAAGCACTCATTAAGTTTGCAATTCTTCTTCCAACAAGATTTCTTTCATCCCCCATTGAAAAATAATCATCGTCGTGAAAAACCATCATGCGTGAGGCGATGGAAAGAAGTTCGGTTTCGTATTCGTAGTAATTCTCAGCAACTAGATCGAATTTTTCTTCAAGAAAAAGCGTCTCGAACAAATTCTCTCTAGCATCGCGAATCTTCTCATATTCATTTTTGTTGATTTCAACAGAACCTGGTGAACTAAATGTTGTTTTTGTAATTCCATACTTCATTCAACGCTACCTGTTTCTTCAAAGTAAATAATTTCAAAAAGTCCTTAGAAATGAATATACAACAAAATATTCAAGATAAATCCCTGCCTCAGTTTGTGGAAGTCCACTTCGGGCAAGTCCGCCTAAACTTCCAAATCCCCAATCCACACTGCCCAATCTATAGCCTTCGCAAGCGGAGCGTCCGCGGTGATGAGGGGCAAGTCCAATTTTTGAGCGAGGACAGCGTAACAAGCGTCATAGGCGGTGAGTTTTTTCTCGTTTGCCAATTTCAGTGCATCTTCGATCAATTCAGTTGTAGATGTAACCGTGAGGGCAAGTTCGTTCAGGTCCTTCAAGTCCGCCAGTGAATCTTCCAGCGGACGGTCAAAGCGGCGGGTGTATTTCAACAAGATGTTGGCACATTCGATATAGAACAAATCAGGAACATGAAATTCTGCCTGCGTGTCTTCAGCCTGTTTGGAAAAGAGGCGCTGCACTTTGTCTGAAAATTCTTCTTCCACAA
>VGOX01000172.1 GCA_016875755.1 Chloroflexota bacterium | reverse complement strand
TCTCGAGAATGGATATTGGAAGTAATCTGCTGAATCCTCCATCCGCGCCACGTGACGTTCGAGCAGAAAATAGCCCTCCTCTGGCGTCCAGAGCAGCGTCTCGAAAAGAGAGAACTCCTTTTGCGGGGGGTTAGTCAATACCCGTGCTTTTAGTAACGCTTCGCTATACTCATCCGCGGATGTAGAATCCCACACGATACCGCCGCCGAGACCATATTCTGCTGTGCTGTTTTGCTTATCCACCAATGCTGTGCGGATCGCTACATTGAATCGTGCTTTGCGATTGGGTGCAATATATCCGATGCTGCCACAATAGATCCTGCGTGGATTGGTTTCCAACTCTGCAATAATGTTCATCGTGCTGATCTTCGGCGCGCCCGTGATGGAGGCGCAGGGGAACAACGCCGAAAAAATTTCAGTCACAGATGCCTTTGTCTTTGCCCTCACTGTAGACGTCATTTGAAAGAGGGTGGGGTATTTCTCGATGGTAAATAATTCAGGGACATGCACGCTGCCGATCTCCGCAATTCGCCCAATGTCGTTACGGATCATGTCCACGATCATCACATTCTCGGCGCGATTTTTGATGGATGCGCGTAGCCAATCTGAGGTACTTGCGTCCTCTGCTGTAGTGCGTCCGCGTTTGACCGTCCCTTTCATCGGGCGGCCTGAGATCACATCATCATTTAGATCAAAAAACAATTCATGTGATGCGGAGCAGATTGCCCAATCGCCAATGTCCAGATATGCGGCGTATTTATTTTGTGAGCGGGCGAGGTGGGTAAAGAGTTGCCACGTCCACTCGTCCGTTTTGTTCCGTGAATCCGTTCCAATTTCTGTTGACAGGCGCATGGTGTAATTGACCTGATACGTTTTGCCCTCTGCGATGCGTTCTTTGATGGTTTGGATGGCAGTGTTGTAAATTTCTCTTTCGGTATCGGGTTGCCAACTTAATGGAGCAAGAAGTTCAGAATCTTTGAATACTTCGGAATTCTGTAAAATTCGTGGAACATCATATAAGCCAAACCACAACAAAGGAAACCCTTGTGACTCGATGACTTGCAACGATGCATCAAAAGCAGGTGCAGCTTCATAGCTGACGAATCCTGCAGCCGTCCAGCCGTGTTCGTTGACCAGTCGATCCACCTCCTCCAAACTCTGGCGGACTTCCTCAACCTTCTCGGTTAAAATCACGCGATGCGGCTGGCTGAACTTCCACCAATTATCGTCATGTCTGAAAATTACATCATCGATCAAAGAAACCTCTCATGAAAAAATTCCTTGATATTGTACCGCGCTGGCTTCCGTCACTATTTATGATGGCCGCCATTTTCGCTTTCTCTTCACGCACAAGCACTGAATTGCCCAGCTTTGGCGGATGGGATTATTTTGTCAAAAAAAGTGCACATGGAATTGGCTATGGTTTGCTCGCTTTGTCATACTTGCGGGCGCTTCCGGGCCGTAATTACAAACTGGCCTGGTTTCTGGCAGTTTTGTACTCGCTGACAGATGAATTCCACCAGTCTTTTGTGCCTGGGCGCAGGGCATCTTTGATCGATGTATTTGTTTTTGATAATGTTGGTGCGCTGATTACATTGTATGTTCATTATCGATGGCATAAAAGAACGGAGCATGATGAAACCTAAATTCACCCGAAGAGATTTCTTAAAAGCCGCATCAATTGGGACAGCATCCGTGCTGGCCCTGTCTTGCGGACTGATCACCCCAACAAAGGAGGAAGATATGACCAAACCATCAGCAGCCACCAGTGCCGATGTACTTGTACTTGGCGCAGGCATTGCTGGGCTTGCCGCCGCACGCACATTGGCTGATAAAGGATTGAGCGTCATCGTCCTTGAGGCGCGGAGCCGTATAGGCGGGCGCATGTGGACGGATTCGTCGCTGGGCATGCCGCTTGATCTTGGCGCGTCATGGATTCATGGTGTGAATGGCAATCCGATCACGAAGCTGGCGAAACAATTTGGTGCAAAGACCGTGCGGACGAATGACGAGAACAGCATCGTGTTCCATGCCGATGGCGGTGAAATGACCGACGCGGAATGGGCGGAAATGGAAGCGCTGTTCGAGGAAATCTATGAAGAAGTGGCATCTATGCAAGAGGATACAGATGAAGATACTTCTTTGCAGGAAGCATTTGATGTCGTGTTGATGGAGTACGATCTCTCAGAAGAGCAATTGCGCCGATTGAATTATTACGCATATCAAGTCACGGCATTGGAGTATGGCGCGGATATGAAGGACCTCTCGCTTTGGTGGTGGGATCAGGACGAAGAATTTGGCGGCGAGGAAGTCATCTTCCCGGATGGATACAGCCAGATTACGGATGGACTCGCGCAGGGCTTGGACATCCGCTTGGGGAAGGTGGTGAAAACTGTCCGCTATGGAAGTGATGGGGTGGAGGTTGAGACGTCAGCAGGGAGTTTTGTGGCAGATAAAGCTGTGGTGACGTTCCCGCTTGGGGTGTTGAAACAGGCGTCGGTTGAGTTTGAGCCGCCACTTCCTGAGTCAAAACAAGCTGCAATTGACCGACTCGCGATGGGAGTCCTCAATAAAGTTTATTTGAAATTCCCCGAAGTATTTTGGGATGAAGGTGTGGAGACCATCAATTATATTGGCGAGGAGTTGGGCGAGTGGTGTGACTGGTTGAGTTTTGTGCCGTTCACGGGTGAGGCGGTCTTAATGGCGTTTCATGGCGGCGACAAGGGTTTTGCGCTTGAAGACCTGAGCGATGAGGAGATTCGCGCAGGGGCGATGAAGACGTTGCGGGTGATGTTCGGGGACGATATCCCTGAGCCTGAAGGCATGCTGGTGACGCGCTGGGGGAAAGACCCGTTTGCGTTTGGTGCGTATTCACACATCCCGCCATTTGCGAGTGGTGAGGATTATGATGCGCTCTTTGAACCTGTGGATGATGTGCTGTACTTTGCAGGCGAGGCGACTTCGCGTGAATATCCGAGCACGGTGCATGGGGCGTATTTGTCTGGTGTTGCGGCGGTGGGAGAGATGTAGGGCTAGATTCAATATTGTATATTTGATTGAAAAAACGGACGAAGCGCACTGCTTCGTCCGTTCCAATTTACCGTTCCCGATTTCCCGATTTACTCAAACTCGATCTCGATCTCTTCATCTTCCTTCCACTCGTCGGCGCGCTCGAACTCGATATCTCCGAACAGAACATCCTGTTTTGCCGTGACATGGTAACGCTTGACCAATTCGAGCAGTGCCAAAAAGGTCACTACGATCTCCACGCGTGTGGCTTTGTCCGTGATCAGTCCACTGAACGACATACGCTGAATATTTTTCAACGTCTTCGTAATGAAGTCAATTTTCTCGCGGATGGTCACCCTCGGTGCGCTGATGACCGTCCCCAGCGGCTTTTTGTCCTTACCCTTCGCAAATGCAGATTCTGCTGCGTTGAGCAAGCCTTCGAGAGTTAGATTCGAGAGATCCAGTTTCGGCTCCACTTTCGGAGGCGGCGCGACGCGCAAGAAAGTCCGCAGGTTGTTGGCTTGTCGTTCTTCCATCCACACCGCGATTACCTTGTAGCGTTTATACAGCTTCAACTGCTCCACAAGCGACACGCCCGGGTCCTCTTCACCCGGTTCGCGTTCAGGTGGGCGCGGCAACAATGCTTCCGATTTGATCTGCACCAATTTTGCCGCGATCACCAAGAACGATGAGATCTCCTCAGGTAGTTGATTTTCCACGGACCGCAAATGTTCGAGGTATTGGTCTGTCACTGAACCCAGTGAGACCGATGTAATATCCAATTCGGCGCGTTCGATCAGGCTCAACAACAAATCCAACGGCCCCTCGTAAACGGGGGTCAGAACCTTGTACGAGCCGAGTTGATTTCCAAGAATTCCATCCATAGCGGGCGAATTATATCTCATCCCCATGTCATTGCGAGGGCGATATTCTTCCGGCCAGAAGCAATCCTCGTTCAGTCGAAAGATTGCTTCGTCGGAAATGGCATCCTCCTTGCAATGACGGAAAACGTAGCGGTATAATCCAACCCATGTCCAAACTAACCCATCTCGATGAACACGGCCGGGCCAAAATGGTGGATGTCAGCGACAAGTCCGACTCCACCCGCACTGCCATCGCACGAGGCGAAATCCACATGAAAAAAGAGACTTTGGATTTGATCCGTGCCGGGCAGATCAAAAAAGGTGATGTGCTCACCGTGGCGCAAATTGCAGGCATCACCGCCTCAAAACGGACCTCGGACTTGATTCCGTTATGTCATCCTCTGCCACTCTCTAAAGTGGATGTAGACCTCGAACTGGACGACTCGCTTCCAGGTGTGGTCATCACCGCCACCGCCAAAGTCACAGGCAAAACAGGTGTCGAAATGGAAGCCCTGACTGCCGTCTCCGTCGCAGCGCTCACCGTCTACGATATGGCAAAAGCCGCCGAGAAAACCATGCGAATTCAAAATATCCGTCTCATTGAAAAGCATGGTGGACAATCGGGTGATATTGTCAATGAATAGATAACGGTTAAAGGTCAAAAGCCTGCGACGGCATTCGACCTTTAACTTTCGACAAAAAGGTTTTCAAATGAATCACATCAAACTCCTCTTCTTCGCTACCATCCGCGATCGCGCAGGGACCAAGTCCATGGAAATGGACATCCCTGTTGATATGACCATCCTGCAATTAAAGGAAAAGCTTGGTGCAGATTATCCCAACTTGAAAGAGTCCATGAGATCTGTGCTTATCACCATCAACCGCGAATACGCCTTTGATGAAGCTGTCGTCCCGCCAAATGCTGAGATCGCCCTCTTCCCACCCGTATCTGGTGGATAATACGTAAGGGCAAAGCCACCCCGCCCCTATAGGATATCAATATGAACTATCCAACCATTTATTCCATCACTGAATCCGAAATTGACTTGAACGACCTGCTCGCCAGGATCACGCTTACATCCACGGGTGCTGCGGCGATCTTTACAGGTATGGTGCGCGGCATCACCTCACGCGGTGATGCCCATGAGACAGATTATCTCGAATACGAATCTTACGTCCCAATGGCAGAAGCCAAAATGAAACAAGTTGCCGATGAAATTCGCGAGAAATGGCCAATTGTAGAAGGGATCGCCATCGTCCAACGTATCGGCAAACTCTATCCAAAAACGCCGACAGTCCTCATTGCCTGCACTGCCGCCCACCGTGACACAGGAGTGTTTGATGCTGCCCGCTACGGTATTGATCGCCTCAAAGAGATCGTCCCTGTCTGGAAAAAGGAAATCGGACCTGATGGTCAGGAATGGGTCGAGGGAGATTACATCCCCAAGCCCGGAGAATAACCTTTCACTTTTCTATGTATTTGCGAGCCGTTGTTCTATTGGTTCTTAGCGGTGAAGCAATCTCATTTTCGACTGAAACATCCCTCAATACGTCCCCTTGGGGGAACGAAATTTGTACGGTAGCGAATTACGTATGAGTCCTCTGCAAGAAGCCGTTCATTAATAGCCAAAACTTGGGCTGAAAACCAGCCGGGAGCGTAGCCAGCGCGCCGAAAAAACGAAAAAAGAAACCACGGCGGCGGGTGCTGCGTCGTTTTGCAGG
>VGOX01000171.1 GCA_016875755.1 Chloroflexota bacterium | reverse complement strand
AGCGGCAATCCCTGGTTTGGGAATGCCTGTCATTGCGGGCAGCCTATTATTGATCGGCGCTGGAGTCGTACACCTCGGCGTCACCTCAGATCTGTTCCGTGTCACATTGGGATTGCTCACCTTGCTGGCTGGTTTCGAAATCCTATATGCGGCATTGGAAAGCGCAATTCTGGTCACTGGTTTGCTGGCAGTGGTGAATCTTGGGTTGGGTGTTCTCGGAGCCTATCTCATGGTGGCAGGCTCCACTCCGCTCGAAAGCGAGGAAGAATTATGAGCGCCCCGCTTTTATGGATCGCCCTGCCATTTTTTGCAGGCGTATTGATCATGCTTCTGCTGCGCGAACGTATCGCTGCTTGGTTTGGCGGCGGGATCGCTGTCTTCCTTGCATTATGCGCCCTGTTAATCCCCATCGATACCGCCCTTCTATTCGGATCCACATCCTTAAAAATAGCTCCATCCGTTCAATTCTTCGGGCGCAGTTTTGAATTGAACACAGCAGATGGTCCGCTGCTTGCCATTATTTATGGTTTGGCAGCATTATGGTTCTTTGGTACCGAAGCCTCAGGAACAACCAATCGCTTTGTTTCTTTGGGACTGATGATCGTCTCCCTGCTGACGGCTTCCATCGCTGTGGAGCCTTTCCTCTATGCCGCACTACTCCTGGAAATGGCGGCGATGCTCGTCATCCCCCTGCTCGTACCCTCTTATCAAAAAGCGGGACGGGGTGTGGTGCGCTTCATCATCTACCAGACGCTTGCCATGCCCTTCATTCTTTTCTCTGGCTGGATTCTGGCTGGCGTGGAAGCAAGCCCTGGCGATCTGGGCACGATCACCCAATCTGGTGTAATGCTCAGTTTGGGTTTCGCATTCTTGTTCGGCATCTTCCCGCTCTATAACTGGATTCCGATGCTAATGGAGGAAACGTCTCCGTATGCGGCGGGATTCCTGCTTTGGGCACTGCCCACTTTCACCACTATCTTTGCACTTGGCTTTTTAGATCGCTACGCCTGGCTGCGGACCTCCCCGCAATTTTCCAATGCCATTCTCTTTGCTGGCATCATCATGGTTGCCAGCGGCGGAGTCTTTGCGGCTTTACAGCGTCATATTGGACGGATCTTTGGGTACGCCGCGATCACCGAAGTTGGGATGATCCTTCTCGTCATGGGATTGAACACCCAGCAGATCGTGCCGCTCATCTTCCTCCTACTCATCCCGCTCGGTTTACAATTAACCGTTTGGGCGCTGGCGCTTTCGATCATCAAGCGCAAGGCATTCTCTCTGCAGTTCAGCGACATTCAGGGGTTCGCGCGTCAATACCCTGCGGCGGTTGCGGCGCTTATTCTCGCACACCTCTCCATGACAGGTTTTCCATTGCTGGCGGGCTTCCCGCCGAGATTAGCGATCTCGCAGGAACTGGCGGGACAATCATTCACAGCGATCTTCTGGGTGTTTGTCGGCATGCTCGGTTTGCTCATTGCCGCAATTCGCACACTTGCTGTATTCGTGATGACTGATGACGAATCAGGCTGGAAGTTGACCGAATCCTGGGTCCAGACGGCCATGCTTGGGCTGGGTGTGATCGGGCTCTTCATAATGGGTTTCTTCCCGCAGGCCCTGCAGCCGTTGATCGAGAATCTCCCTGCCTTGTTTAATCGTTTGGGGCAATAAAAACCGTTCATCCAGCGCGTGCTATAATTTAAGGTAATCAATCCCCCATTTTTTGGAGAAACACATGGAATTCGAACAAATCGTCAAACGCTTGGAATTCTTGGATAAACAACAGCGCGAAAATAAAGAGACGATTGCCACATTAAGCGAGCGTTTGACATCCTTTGAAACCACGGTCAACGCTGTTTCAAAGCAGATCAAAACCATCAGTAAGCAGGTGACAGATATCGCACCCGTCACGAAGCGGGTGGAGCAATTTGAGTCCCTGATCACGAAGCAGCGTAATGACATCGTCAAATTAATCGAAGAGAGCGACAAAAAGCACGAACGTGTGGAACGCGAATCCGCCAAAAAAATACAGGGCGAACTGGCCGAACTTCAAAAAGCCATTACGCAGTTGAAGACCGCCATCAATCTCACCGATATAAAAAAACAGCTCAAAGATCGTGAGAATGAAATTCAACGGGTGCTGAATAATTTCAGCGACCTAAAACCCATCATCGAAGATGCAAAACGGTCAAGCGAAGATGTAAAGCTCACCATAAAGGCATCAGAGGAAACCCGCAAGAACGACCTGAAACGCGTGGCAGATTTACAGGGTGAGTTCACTTCGCTTCGCAAACGGTTGGATGAGAATCGCGAGAAGATCATCATCAACACCGACAGCATCAAAAATGTGGAGAACCGTTTCAACGAATTGCTCGCTTCTGAGTTGGAACGCAAACAGGCGCAAGCTGTCTTCCTCGAACAGCAATCCATTGCACAAATCGACCGTGACCGTGCCTGGAAAGAGTGGAAGGAAAAAGTGGATGCCTTCCAAAAAGAAGCAGAAGCACTTGATACCTATGTGGAAAAATTCGACGATGCCGTCCGCGGCGCAAAGAAGGCACAGGAAACCTATGTGGAGCTCAACACAAAACTCGAGCGCCGCATCAACGAAGTGACCGAAATGCAGCGCCTTACCGAAGACCGCTTGCGTCAGGAATGGATCAGCTTCAAAGCTGATGACCAAAAACGCTGGACGGGCTATAGCCTTTCTTCAGAAGAATCCTTCCGCGATATTCGCAAGGAAGTCAGCAAATACGAGGAGCGCATTTCCATCCTCAATGAGATCTCACAAACGCTGCAAGATCAGATGCACCAAACCACCGACGCATCTGAAAAGCAATTGCAGGAACTGATGAATGTAGTTCATGAATGGATGACGTCCTACCAACGCATTATGGGATACGGGAAGAAGACAAGCAAGAAGTAACAAGTTACGAGAAATGAGGAACGCGGAGATTGAGAGGTCTCCGCGTTTTTATTTTCACGATATGAGGGCAAAGTGTGGTTAAATTAAAAATATGAGAGTCATCGGCACTGCAGGTCACGTAGATCACGGAAAATCCACGCTCATCGAAGCGCTCACAGGCACCCACCCAGATCGTCTCAAAGAAGAGAAAGCCCGCGAGATGACCATCGAACTCGGCTTTGGCTGGCTCACGCTCCCCAACGGCGAAGAGATTGGCATTGTCGATGTGCCCGGGCATCGCGACTTCATCGAAAATATGCTGGCAGGCATTGGCAGCATCGACGCCGCATTGCTCGTCATCGCCGCAGATGAAGGCGTCATGCCTCAGACGAAAGAACACCTTGCAATTTTGGATCTATTACAGATCCCCGCTGGATTAATCGTCCTGACCAAAACCGATCTCGCCTCAGACTCAGAGTGGCTGGATTTGTTGGAAGCGGACATTCGCTCCGCTGTGAGCGACACTGTGCTCAGAGACGCGCCGATTTTGCGTGTATCAGCGAGGGCAGGCACTGGCTTACAGGAACTCACCACCGCCATCCAAACTTTATTGCAGGAAAAACCAGCACGGCTCGACCTCAACCGTCCGCGCCTGCCAATTGACCGCATCTTCACCATCAGCGGGTTTGGGACCGTCGTCACAGGCACACTGAGCGATGGTCACATTTCCATTGGTGATGAAGTGGAAATTTTACCCAAAGGCTTGCAAGGCAGAATCCGCGGACTGCAAACTCACAAAAAGAAAGAAGAGACCGCCATCCCTGGCTCGCGGACTGCGGTGAATATTTCAGGCGTGGATATGGAAGACATCCAGCGCGGAGATGTACTCGTCCACCCGAATCAATATCAAGCCACCCGCCGCATGGATGTACGCTTTCGCGCACTTGCAGATATGAGCAAACCGCTCCATCATGGCGACGAAGTCAAACTGTTCGTTGGCGCGAGCGAAACTATCGCAACTCTGCGCCTGCTCGGCACCGAAGAATTGAATGCGGGCAGCGAAGGCTGGATTCAACTCGAATTGCGCGAACCACTTGTGGCTGTACGCGGTGACCGCTATATTCTGCGCCGCCCATCACCCAGTGAAACGCTCGGCGGCGGCGTGGTGGTAGACCATCAACCCAAGGGCAGGCACAAACGCTTTGACGCGAATATCTTGAAATCACTTGAGTCGCTTGCCCAAGGCTCTCCTGCGGATGTGTTGTTCGAAGCGGCATTGGCGTTGCAAGTTGCAACCATCAAGGAGATGATCACCAAATCCCGATTGGAAGCAGAATCGGCAGAGTCAGCTTTACAGGAATTGCTGGCAAGCGGACAAATCCTCGCATTGGAAAATGGCACAAAACGCGATTCGCTCGCCATCACCCTGCCTTATTGGAATACGGTACAGACAAAAATCCTGCAACTGGTAGATGCGTATCACGGACAGTATCCATTACGGCGCGGAATCCCTCGCGAGGAATTGAAGAGCAAGATGAAACTCGCGCCGAAGGTTTTCAATGCAGTCCTTGCATATCTCGCCGCACATGAAGTGCTGACGGATGCGCGCGGAGCGGTATCCCTGCCGGGGCATGAGATCAAGTTCAATGGACAGGATCAGGTCAGAGCCCAGACCTTGAGGCGGAGGTTTGAGTCGAATCCGTATTCCACGCCGAGCATCAAGGAATGTCAGGCAGAGGCGGGTGAGGAAGTCGTCAACGCTTTGATCGAAATGGGCGAGTTGGTAACTGTTTCGCCAGAGGTGATCTTCCGCAAAACAGATTACGATGACATGATGACGCAGATCAAAAAAGGAATCGAACAAAACGGGCAGATCACGCTGGCAGAAGTGCGTGATCAATTGAATACAACACGTAAGTATGTGCAAGCTTTTTTGGAACATTTGGATGCCATTGGTGTGACCATGCGCAATGGAGACGCGAGGATATTGAGGAAGTGAGTTTTTATGGTTTCTTTTTTGAGGAGATTGTTCGCCCCGCCGCATTTTAAAAACGAGTCAGATCGCCACACAGGATATTTATTGCATGTGATCCTGCTGGGCCTGATCCTTGTGCCCGTGCCCTATGTGGGGTATGTCGTTCTTTTTGCACCAGAAGCGGCAGCAAGAGCATTGACTCAGGGAGCAGTTGGTGAGGTTCTAAATATTTCATTGTTGTTCTTATTACACCGTGGATACGTCCGTACTGCGGCGTTTTTACAGGTAATCACATTCTGGCTTTTCTTTACGTTCTCTGCAATAACAGGGGATGGCGTGCAGGGCGAGTCGTACCTTTTGGGGTATCCGCTGGTAATTGTGATCGCGGGAATTCTGCTGGGCGGACGTGCAGCATTGGGAGCCACCATCCTATCTCTTCTGGCGGGGTTGCTCATGGTCTATGCAGAAACGCAAGGGTTTATTAACGCAACGATAAACCGTTCTGCGATCTTTTCATGGATTACCAGCCTCGCAATTTTTCCGATGGGCGCCATTTTGCAATACCTGTCTTCGCGCACAGTAAAAACAGCTCTGGAACGCGCAAAGCTGAGCGAGGAAAAATACAAATTGATCTCGGAGGTCAGTTCCGATTACACCTTCGAAAGTGTAGTGGATGATCAGGGATCCGCCAAAGTCTTTTGGGTGGCTGGGGCGTTCGAAAAAATGACAGGGTACAAGCTGGAAGAGTACTTAAA
>VGOX01000170.1 GCA_016875755.1 Chloroflexota bacterium | reverse complement strand
GTGGTTTGATCCTCAATGTGGCTGACCTCGCCGAAGGCACCGAAGGCTACACCGCCGCCGACTTCTACGAAGGTCCCATGTTCCACCTGACCTACAACCCCGAGACCGGCGCTTCTGGCGATGGTTCCGGTGCGGTTTGGGGTCTGCCCCGCGATGTGTCCACCTTCGCTCTCTACCTGAACCTGGACTTGATCGCCGAATCTGGTGCTGCTGATCCCCGCGAACTCGCCGCCAACGGCGAATGGGACTGGGACGCCTTCCTCGAAGTTGCCCAAGCTACCCGTGGTCTCGGCTCTGACATCTATGGTTACGGCGCAAGCGCCTGGTGGGGTCCTTATGGTGTGTGGTTGAACTCTTCCGGCGGCGGCTTCTTCACCGAAGACCGCGCTGCCTGCGCGCTCGACACCGAAGAATCCCTCGCTGGTCTCGAATTCCAGCGCTCCCTCTATCAGGACTATGATGTCGCCACCCCGTACGGTGAAGATCCCGAACCCGCCTTCCGCGCTGGTAAGGTTGCCATGTTCCAGAATGGCCGTTGGGCTACCCCCGGCGTCCGCACTGTGGACTTCAACTGGGATGTCGTCGAACTGCCCGCTGGTCCTAACGGTCCTGGTAACTGGTTGTTCTGGGGCGCGTATGTGATCAACGCCAACACCGAACATCCTGAAGAAGCTTGGGCTCTCGTTCAGGCTCTCACCACCGCTCAGACCCAAGGCAAGATTTCCGCCCTCGGCGCGAACATCCCCAGCCGTGTGAGCCAGGAAGCGCTTGATGCCTTCCTCACCTTCACGCCTCCCGCCAACAATCAGGCTTTCTTGAACGGCATCGCTCCCGCCGCCAACCCCACCGCTGAAGGTCCGCTGTGGGCTGGCTCCTGGCCTGAGTTCGATCAGATCATGGGACCTGCCATTCAAGGTGTGTTGACTGGTGCAACCACCGTGGATGATTTTGGCGCCACGATCTGTGACCAGGCCAACAAAGCCTTCGATCAATAAGTAATACCCTGTACTATGGTGGGGCAGGCAAACATGCCTGCCCCACTCTCAGGTACAAAGAAATCCCCAAGCCGCAAATCCATTTTGCAGCTTCGAGATTTTTTTGTATCGTTTTTCTGAAGCCCCGATTCACGGAGATGAGACTATGACGACTCAGTCACGGATAGACGCTCAGAAAAATTTGATATTGCGTATTCATGTTGTATGGCGCATCTTGTTCTCTCTATTGGCTGCAAGCGCCCTGCTTCTATTGTGGGTGGGAGCTGATTTTGCAGACATGCCGCTTTGGCAAAAAATTCTGCTGTCCATTACAGCAACGGTCGCGTCTGTGGCTAGCGCCTTCGGTGCGCATCAGATCTCAAAACGCAATCATGCCGGGCGCATGGCATCGCTCGTATTGGATTACCTTGCATTTGTTGCCTGTCTTGTGATTGCACTGAACATTGGTGAAGTCTTTATCGGTATCGATGCGCTTGGACAAAATTTTGGAAGGGGTATTCCCTACCTTGGTATTACCGTCCTTGGTTATTTCCTCGGTGTGTTGGAGGAATACTTTCCCCGAAAAAATAGTACTGCTGAAAGCAGCCTCAAAGTCGTCAGCCGCTGGGTGATGTTCGGTGGTCTGGCCCTCTTCCTGTGGCAGGTGGACGTGGTCAATGGCGCGATCTACTTCTTCAGCAAACTTGCCCAACCCTCTGGAATACTCTATGCCATTGGGGTGTTGGTCTTTGGCGTCTCCATCTGGACCATGTCACGCAGGGAAATTGCCCAAGCCTTGAATGTTAAAACGGGTCATGAACAGATCATCAATGGCTGGCTTTTTCTCTCCCCGAACTTGCTTGGATTTTTGATCTTCTTTGCTGGCCCCCTGCTGCTTTCCTTCTACTTCTCCTTCACAGACTCAGACGCGATCCGGACACCCAATTGGGTCGGACTTGAGAATTATGCCCGCCTCTTGAATGTTAAGTTTGTGACACTTGCCTCTCCAGACCAACTTGCCCGCGATGTTGTTGACATCAAAGTCTATGACGAAGTTGGAAGATTCACTTTTGGAGATCGGGGAATCCTATTCGCCGCCGCCGACAAATTCTTCTGGCTCGCGCTTCGCAACACCCTGACCTATGTGCTGTTCGCTGTTCCCCTGAGTGTGATCCCCGCCTTGATTCTTTCGAATGTTCTCAATAGTAAACTGCCCGGTATGAAGTTCTATCGCGCCGTCTATTTTATGCCCAGTATTGCAGCAGTGGTGGGCATCTCTCTCGTTTGGCAATGGCTGTACAATGCAACCATCGGCTACATCAACTACTTTATTACATTAGGCGTCGAATTTTGGAATAATCTTTTCAATCTCGCCGTTGTAGACCCGAAGATCCAGTGGGTTTCTGATGAGAATACGGCCTTGTTCGCCATCATTATCATTGCCGCCTGGCAAACGATGGGCTTCAATACGGTACTCTTCCTAGCGGGTTTGCAAAACATCCCCGGGGAATTATACGAAGCGGCTACCGTGGATGGGGCTGGTCCTTGGGCAAAGTTTTGGGGCATCACACTCCCCATGCTTGCACCAACGACCTTCTATGTTGTCTCTACGACCACCATTCAAGCCATGCAGGTCTTTGAACAGGTCTTTATTTTGATGAATCCACCGGAAGGACCGAATAACTCCACCATCACCCTGGTCTTATATTTATATCGCAGCGGTTTCCAGAATTTCAAACAGGGATATGCCTCTGCAATCGCTTGGGTGCTCTTTATCGTCATCTTCGGTCTTACACTGATTCAGTTCCAGCGCCAGCGCAGTTCCAGTATTTACGAAAACTAAGAGGAGACAGACATGAACCTCAAATCCTATCGCTTCGTTCTTTTCCTCAGTAACTTTTTCATCTATTTCATCCTGACATTCTTTGCGATTGTCATGCTCTTCCCATTCTTCTACATGCTGTCCACTTCGTTCAAAATTCCTGCGGATACCTTCCGCTATCCGCCGCGCATGCTTCCGCGTGACCCGGCTGTGATCGAAGTGGAAGGATTTGAGCAACCGCTTCCGCTTTACTATGTAGAGGTGGATCGTGAGCGCAGGGAATACGCGCTTGCTCAAAGCAACATTCGAATCGGTGTCTATGCTCCGCCTGAGAACCTTGATGCAACGGCTGAACGCTTCCTCACCGAAGTAAAACCGACGGGCGGTGCCACGAATCAGCAGACCGTTAACATAGATGGTAAGGATGAAAAACTCTTCGATGTGGAAGTATATGGTCAGGTGATTCCCATGATCCAGATCAGCCAGACCACTGTCGGTGAGTTCATTGATCCGCAAAATCCAGAAAGCATGGTCTACCAAAATGTGCGCCTGAGCGAACCAGTCGAAAGCATCGGCTGGCATCCTGAAAATTACACAGAAGTCATCGAACTCAATAATCTCGGCCGTGCGTTGACCAATACGGCGCTTGTCACGATCCTTGTCGTCCTTGGGCAGTTGATGACCTCGATCCTAGGCGGTTATGCCTTTGCCCGCCTGAAATTTCCCGGGCGTGATACGGTCTTTGTCTTCTATCTCGGAACGATCATGATTCCGTTTGTGATGCTGATTGTGCCGCTGTATCAGTTGATGGTACTCATCGGCTGGACAGATCGCCTTGCGGCGCTTATCATTCCGTGGATATTTACAGCGTATGGCACATTCCTGATGCGTCAGCATTTCATCACCTTCCCCAAGGAGATCGAAGAAGCGGCTCTGCTGGATGGTGCCTCACGTTTCCAGATCCTCTATCAGATCATTTTGCCTGCCAGCGTTCCTGCCATTGCTACGCAAGCTACCTTTACGTTCCTCTATGCGTGGAATTCCTTCATCTGGCCTCTTGTCATTATTAACGTGGGGAATGAGAAGAATCATGTTCTTACCCTTGCCCTGAATGTGCTGCGTGGACGCGCTTCGGATACCCCGAACCTGATTCTTGCAGGTGCAGCGATTGCCATCATCCCGCCGTTGATCGTGTTCATTCTTGGTCAGCGCTTCTTTGTGGAGAGTGTGGCGAGCAGTGGTGTGAAAGGTTAACTTTCACGAACGAAAAGGGATTTTTATGAACGAGTACGTGCTTCACAATCCACACCTTAAAGCGGAAACCTTCTTTTGGGAAGCGGGTCTCGTTGGTGTGTTCCTCTCGCACGGATATACCGCCACCACGGCGGAAGTCCGTTTGATTGCGAAACGCCTGCATGAAAAAGGGTACACGGTGGCAGGTCCATTGTTGGCGGGGCATGGCACCCAGCCCGCAGACTTGAATCAGGTCACATGGCAGGATTGGGTGGCGAGCGGGGAGCAGGTGTATCAGCAGTTGCAGTCTCGTTGTGAGCATGTTTTCCTCGGTGGGGAGTCGATGGGCGGTTTGGTCGCTCTCCATTTGGCTGCCAGCCATCCCGAAGTAAGCGGCGTGCTGTTATACGCGCCAGCCATCCAATTAAACATGTCCACTGTTGACAAAATCAAACTGTATCTCGGCTCATCTTTCATGCCGTATGCAAGACGTGAAGCATTGGAGATGTCTGAATATTGGCAGGGATATCATCCCGAGTTGCCAACTAGGGGCATCGTTCAATTGCTCAAGTTTCAAGATGCGGTAAAGAAGGTTTTGCCAAATATCGCCCTGCCGATTGTTGTATTTCAAGGACGGAAAGATATGACCGTAAATCCGCAGGCAGGGGATATAATCTTGCGCGGTGTTGCTTCCAAGGTAAAGGAACACCACTGGATGGAGGCATCAGGCCATCCCATTTTGATCGATGCGGAGTTGGAAGAGGTTACGAGCCTGTCATTGAATTTCATGGGAAAAGTTTTGGCGTAATACAGATCTGACCGCAGACGGTAGACCGTGGTCAATTATCTGCGGTCTACCGTCTGGTTTTGCAATCATTTTCATCCTCAAGGAGAAATTTCAACATGCTTCAAAAGAAGAATGGCCGTTATGAAGTGTACGGCAACCCGATTACAGAAAGACAGTCACGCGCCGCCGATGCGTGGAAGGATATGCTGGCAAAAAAGTTCAACTACGACCCGAACGAAAAATTCAACCTGACTGTTGAAGACCACCCGTATGGTTCGGAAATTTTCGGGCTGAAGAACATTGTCCGCGATGGGACGGGCAAGCCCGTGGACAAAAAGAAAGGCGTCATCGTCAGCACCATCCGCATGGGATTTGGTCATTATCGCATTGCCATGGCGGGTGTCTCTGCCGCAAAGGCGATGGGCTTCACTCCGTATTGGCTCGACCTGCTCGGCATCCCCGGCATTAGCACGGATGTGATCAACTGGTGCAATACCAACTACAGCAAATACTCGCGCATTTCGCAGCGCTATCCCTGGTTCGATAAATACGTGTGGGAATCGCTCACCACAGGCGAACCAACCCTGCCTGGCTTGGATCAACTCTTCAATTACATGACCGCCACCTGGCCCTGGCGATTCCTCAAGACCGAGGTCAAAGATTACAAAATGAGCGAGCTGTTCAATAACCTCTATGGCGCGCTTCCTTCTGATATGCCCATCCTCACTTCACACATGTGGAACTGCATGGGCGCTGTCGCGGGCGGCATGACCAACGTGGTAGACATGATGTTCGACAACTGGCCCATGGCGTTCCAACTCACCGAAGGCGCGAAACATG
>VGOX01000169.1 GCA_016875755.1 Chloroflexota bacterium | reverse complement strand
GGCGCGTATGTGGATACCACCACCGAATTCCTGACCGTCACCAGCCCGATCCCCGGTTCGCCTGCTGAAAAAGCTGGGTTGCTGCCTGGTGACCAGATCATCGCCATTGACGGCGAGGACATGACCGGCATCGATGCAGAAGTTGTCCGACTCAAGGTCCTTGGACCTGCCGGCTCCACCGTCGTCCTGACCATTTTGCGTGACGGCGCAAATGAACCGCTTGATTTCGAGATCGTCCGTGCGCGCATTACGATTGCCTCTGCCAGCGGTGAAATGCTTGAGAACGATATTGCCTATGTTCAAGTCACCACCTTTGGCACCAAAACCACGCCGGAATTGCTCGATACGTTGACAGACCTGATGGCGCAAAACCCCAAGGGCATCATCCTTGACCTGCGCAACAACGGCGGCGGCTTCCTGCAAACCTCGGTGGAGGTCACCTCGCAATTCCTCGGGGAAGGTGTTGTACTGCATGAACAATATGGCGATGGCACCCGCGATACCTACACTGTGATTCCCGGCGGCCTTGCCACAGATGCTTCCATCCCGATGATCGTTCTGATCAACGAAGGCTCTGCTTCCGCTTCGGAGATCGTAGCTGGCGCATTGCAGGATACCGGGCGTGCCAAACTGGTCGGCACTGTTTCCTACGGGAAGGGCTCTGTCCAAAACTGGATTCGGCTCAATGGTGAGAATGGAGCGGTCCGCATTACGATCGCCAAATGGCTGACCCCCAATGAAAACACTATCCATCAGGTCGGCCTCACGCCCGATTATCCAATGGATATGACCCTCGAACAACGCCAGGCAGATGAAGACCCGCAACTGGATGAAGCCATCCGCGTACTGCTCGAAATGATCGGTCAATAAAAACCACTCTACTGAAAGGAGAGTACCATGTTCTTTCTCGACCCAACCTATCTAATGTATATGATCCCCGCCTTCATTCTCATGGCGCTCACGTCATGGTATGTAAAGGCAGCCTACAACAAGTGGAGCCGCGTTGCATCCCGCAGCCGTTTGAGCGGGGCAGATGCCACCCGCCGCCTGATCTCCACCAGCGGTTTGTACGGCGTCAAAATTCAGGGCACGCATGGCGAACTCACCGACCACTACGATCCGCGCAACAAAACCGTTTTTCTTTCCAACGGTGTTGCGAACAGCCCGTCGGTTGCTGCGCTGGCGATTGCCGCCCATGAACTCGGCCACGCCCAGCAGGACGCGGAGGATTACTTCCCCATGCGATTGCGCGGTTTCATGGTGCCGATGGTCAACATCGGTTCGAATCTCGGATGGATCCTGATCCTGATCGGCTTGTTCCTCAACATGACGGGGCTCGCCTGGATCGGTGTGCTCGTCTTCTCCGGCGGCGCGCTTTTTGCCCTCGCCACCCTGCCCGTGGAATTTGACGCCTCTGCCCGTGCGAAGCGCATGCTTGCCGATAGCGGCATTATCCAATCTGACGAAGAAATGCGTGGCGTCAGCATTGTACTCAACGCCGCTGCACTGACCTATGTGGCAGGGTTGGTCACCGCCATTTTGCAGCTGCTCTACTACGTCAGCCTCGTCAGCGGACGCAGCCGCGACTAAAGTTCTATCTGATTATGAAAAGATATCCGAAGTCGTTGAGACTTCTGATATCTGCTTTTATGGGGGAATACTTTGTGTAAGGGCGACCCTTCCATGGGAATCAAATGTCCTTGCTTTCGATGGGCGGACCGCGCCTATATTAAATATTTCGCAATTCTCCTGCAACGAAATGTTAACTTGACAAATTAGAACACTTGTTCTATATTAGAGAAGTCGATTGTCCTGCCAGTATTTTGGTTCCTAAAAGGAGATTTCCCATGAACCGTTCACTCAATATCCAACTTGTACCGTTCCTCAAATCCATGTCGCTGCGGCGCGGCGCGATCTTTGGCACGATCCTTATCTTTGCGCTGCTTGCCTTTGAGTTGTTCAACTTTGGTACCACTTCCTTTGCGCTGCAGGATGTTCTTGGCGACCTGCAGTTTGCCGGGATGAGTTGGGCGTCCATCCTTGCCTTTGCCTTCTGCGGCATCGACTTTGCTGGCATTGCCCGCATCTTCACCCCCGAGCAGGGACGTGACGAACCTGCCGAGGTCTATTATCTCTTTGGAGCGTGGCTTTTGGCGGCGGCTTTCAATGCCATGCTGACTTGGTGGGGCGTGTCGGTTGCCATCCAGAACCATAGTGCGCAGGGCGGCGCCTTGCTTGGCCAGGCAACCATGACCACGGTCGTGCCGATCTTTGTCGCAAGCATGGTCTGGCTGGTACGTGTGCTCATCATTGGGACATTCTCCGTGGCGGGCGAACGTCTCTTTACCCTTGCGGATGCGAATGACCGTTATTCAGCCTACCGCAGCCAGCCTGCCTATTCAACGCCGCAGCAGCAACGCCCTGCCCCGCGTGAACAGATCATTCAACCTGCTGTTAACTATCCGCGCCCGGCACCCAAGCCGCGCCCGAATCCTGTACCCAATTATGGGATCAACCGCCCCGAACCGACCTATCACCCCGTCGGCATGACGGCGGCAAGCCACGAACAAAGCAACACTTCTGTACGGAGGTAGTCCTTGTAAAAACAAGGTTTTGTTTCCTCTCCATCCATCCAACCGCTGAGACGTCCGCAAGGGCGTCTCATGCGTTAAGTAATCTATGGAGTCTGACCCCAAATTGTTATTCAAATTCATCCAGTGTGCTTTCACCATGGGTGAGGATGTACAGTCCGTGCGGGCTGCCGTCATTTTTGTCGAAGACAAAATCGGTGACGATGTAATTCTTTGCGAAGGCGGTTTCGAAGAGTTCGCGGGCGAAGAAGCGCCAGTCTCTTGCGAGGGCAAAGTCTTGTGATTTGAGGCTGAGGAAATCGCCGGGGATCTCGGCAAGCAGCAGGCGCTCCTCCAGCGGCGGGAGATGCTCGGGCGGCTGGAGCAGGTTGTCGGTCCGCAGGTGAGGCGGGTAGAGCGGGTGGAGTCCGCTGCGGGCGATGTGATTCAATTTGAGGGTAGGGCGCGGACGTTTGCTGAGCCGCTTTTCGACGCGGCGGGTGTTGAGCCACCAATCCACTTGAAAACGGTCGGAGGGCAGGCCTGCGTTAAGACCATCACGCAGTTCGCCGTATTCAGATCGGCGGTATGTGGTGCAGACCGCGCCGAGCTTGGCGATGTTGAGATAGGCGTTGCGGCTGAGCAGTGGGTCGAAGGTCCAGGTGATGTGGTCTAGGCCCTGATGGCGCACCATTTGCCATTGCGCGCGTTTGAGCGCAAAGCCGATGCCGCCATCACGATGATCCGGATGAATGCCCATTTGATGCGAGCAATGTTTTGCGCGCGGACCATCGGGCGTTTTTTCAAGCCCCGGGAAGCCAAAGATAAAACCAATAATTTGTTCTTCGATGAATGCGCCCAGCACCAGCCCGCCGTTGTGGACGGCAGTGATGAGCACGTGAATGGGAACGACATCGGTTTCGGAGCCGGGCCAGACCTGGCGTTGAAGTTCCTCCACAAGACGCAGTTCTTCGGGGGTGTCTAAAAGGCGGATCTGATAATTCGTCATGATGTGTTGCGGGGGGATGAAATCCTTTGAGTGATGGCGCTCCAGGCGCGTTGATACCACGGTTTGCGGATGAGATAGTTGATCTGGTAGGAGAAGCGCGCGGGCATCAAACCAAAATACCGCGGCATCGAATCGACGGCGGTGGTGCGGTTGACAGCGAAGTAATCGAGCCAGAAGGAGGAGATGGGAAAGTTCGGAAAGACGCCTTCGAGAAAGACGGTAAGTGCGCGTAGGGTGATCGGTGAAAGCGGCATAAACCAACGCTGTTTGTTCGTCACTTCCATGATGATCTCAATGAGATGCTGCAGGGTGAAAAATTCACTGCCGCCGATCTCGTAGACCTGATTGAGCGTATCTTCATTTTGCAGCGACCACAACATGCAGGTCACAAGGTCTTCGACCCACACAGGCTGCACCACCGTCCGCCCGCCCGACGAGATGGGGAAGACAAACGGCGCAGCGCGCACCATCCGCGCCAGGTTGTTGGTCAGGTGATCTTCCGCGCCATACACCAGCGAAGAGCGGATGATGGTATAGGGTGTCTTGCTTGCGCGGATCGTCTCCTCGGCAATGCCCTTGGCTTTGAAAGCGGGATATGCCGAAGCGCGCGCCGCACCAATGTGACTGAGATAGACGAATCGATCCACGCCGGCATCTGCTGCTGCTTCGACGAGATTCTTCGTCCCTTGAATATCAGTGACGAGCAGGTTGCCGCGGCTGCCCTGATTTTCCGCGCTGGCAAGGTGAATGACGGTTTCCACATCCCGCATGGCGGCACGCAGACCGCGCGTATCAGCCAGCGAAACGACCGCCACTTCCACTGCGACGCCTTTTGGCAGGCGCGGCGTGCGCGGCGAAGGGCGGATGAGCGCGCGCAGGGGATACCCAATAGTGGAAAGCTGGCGGATGAGCGCACGTCCGATAAAGCCTGTGGCGCCGGTGACAAGAATCATGGGGAAGATTATAACTGTTTGGGATAAGGAACGAGTGGGAAGTGGGAAGTGGGTGTTGAGGGACTCGCCTGTCCCTGTAAGGGGAACATTAGACCTGAGGAAAGAAAAAGCCCTGCGTTAAGCAGGACTTTTGTGGGCGCTGAGGGACTCGCCTGTCCCTGTAAGGGGAACCCCCGACCTGAGGAAAGAAAAAGCCCTGCGTTAAGCAGGACTTTTGTGGGCGCTGAGGGACTCGAACCCCCGACCCCCTCGGTGTAAACGAGGTGCTCTAACCAACTGAGCTAAGCGCCCGGGAGAACCGCATTATAGCACGCGATTCCAAAAAAATAAAAAAAATCTTAATGCTCCAAACACAAAGGACACGAAGGTCACCAAGCAGGAGATGTAGTTGGGTTTCCCTTGGCGTACTTGGTGACCTTCGTGTTTAATTTACTTTCATGCCTGCGTTATAATCACCTCATTAAACAGGAGAGATTCCCATGACAGACCCAAAACCCTTGAACTGGACAGCAACCCCCGGTATCGGCTATGACGTGATCCGCCGCGGCGATGGCGGCATGACGTTGACCTTCACCGATCTTTCAGAAGCGACCATGGCGCACTGGCACGAATTCGCGCTGGATCACCTGCTTGGCATGGACCGCCGCACCCGCAATCTCTACGACCTGCGCGCTGTGAAGGACATCCCTGAGAAAGCCATTCGCATGGCAGTGGATGCGAACAGCGACCCGTCTGCCCGCAATATCCGCGTGGCGGTGGTGGTGGCGGACGAGCATGTCGCCGAAGGGATTCGCAAAGTGGCGGCACTCGCAGAAACGGGACTTGCCTCCGCGATGAAGATCTTCACCGACATCAACGAAGCCGAAGCCTGGCTGGCGCGTCCGTTGGATCAGATTCCCTAATGTCATTGCGAGGAGCGCTCTTGTACTTTGCGACGAAGCAATCCCCAACTCGATGAGGAGATTGCTTCGGGCTAGCGCCCTCGCAATGACACACCATGTATGAAATGGGTGCGTTTCATTTGAGTTATAAGGTAATCAGACAACCAGAGGTAATTGTGCATATTGGGTGTGTCCATTTGAGACAAATGCTTGGAGAACAGGCTGAGAATTTATAGATTGTGCTTCAAGGGCT
>VGOX01000168.1 GCA_016875755.1 Chloroflexota bacterium | reverse complement strand
GTGGCTCCTGGGCTTGAGAGACTCTCCCCCCCCGAATTTTTGAGAGGATACAAAAAAAGGGAAAATTGACCAAAAGCAATGTAGTCTTTGATGATGACGACCATGTAGTGCGGATCATCGATCGCATCATTCTACCTTTGGGCCGCCGCGTCGACTGGGACTCTCCCACAGTGGACGCACGTCTGCCCGACGGCTCGCGTGTCAATGCAGTGGTGCGTCCGGTCGCCATCGACGGACCATCCATTACCATTCGTAAGTTCCGCAAAGATAAATTACAGGCGGAAGACCTCATAAATTTTGGCTCGCTTACCCGCCAGATGGCTGATTTTTTGGAAGCCTGCGTGAAAGCGCGTTTTAATATCGTTGTTTCTGGGGGAACGGGCTCTGGTAAAACCACCTTGCTAAATGTACTCTCAGGGTTCATTCCAGAGAATGAGCGCATCATTACCATTGAAGATGCGGCGGAACTTCAACTCCAGCAGGATCATGTCATGCGTATGGAGACGAAAGCCGCCAATGTTGACGGATTGCATGCTGTCAGCATTCGTGAACTCGTGAAGAATTCCCTGCGCATGCGCCCCGATCGCATTGTAGTTGGTGAGGTGCGCGGAGGCGAAGCGCTCGATATGCTTCAGGCGATGAATACCGGCCATGATGGTTCATTGACCACCGTCCACTCGAACAGCCCCCGCGATGCACTCTCCCGCCTTGAGACCCTCGTGCTCATGGCTGGCATGGATCTGCCGCTCAAAGTTGTGCGCCAGCAGATTTCCTCTGCGGTCGATCTGATCGTCCAGCAGACCCGCTTGAAGGATGGACAACGCAAGGTCACTGCCGTGACGGAAGTGGCAGGCATGGAAGGCGACATCGTTGTATTGTCTGATATCTTTAAGTTTAGTCAGACGGGTGTTTCACAGGATGGGAAAGTGATCGGCGAGTTAAATGCCACTGGAATTCGGCCCAACTTCACGCCGCGTCTTGAGGCGGCTGGGTTCAAACTCGGTGCTGAAATATTCGCTCCCAAAATATCCTCCTCGCGGCGCTGAAACACTCTGCTATAATTCAGGCATCTAATTTGTTGAAGAGGAATCATGAACAACGCTCAGATCACCATCCGTGAAAAAAAACTTGGCTTGTTGATTCGGGATGCCCGACTCGCGGAACGCCGCAGTATCAAGGAATGCTCCGATGCAATAGGCGTTAAGCCGGGGGTGTTCCGTGCTTATGAAGAAGGGCGCCGTGCTCCATCCCTGCCCGAACTTGAAGCGCTCGTCTATTTTCTGAAACTGCCGATCCATCGCTTTTGGGGAAATGAAACCATCTCGGATACACCCTCGCAAATGGAGTCTGAGGATGTTATCCGTTTGATCTCTTTACGCCAGCGTATGATCGGAGCCCTTTTGCGGCAGGAACGCACCAACGCGAACATGTCCATCCGTCAGCTTGCGAGTGAGACGGGTATCTCACAATCCCGCTTGAAATCCTACGAACTTGGTGAGCGTCCCATTTCAGTGCCTGAACTTGAGATCATTCTTTCAGTTCTTGGCATACGCATGGAAGTTTTCTTTGACCAAAGCGGACCTGTGGGGGAGTGGATGAATTCCCAACTCGCCATGCAAAAATTCCTCGAATTGCCTGAGGATGTGCAAAATTTTGTATGCCGTCCCGTCAACCGCCCCTATCTTGAGCTTGCCATGAAACTTAGCGAAATGTCTCGCGAGAAACTACGCTCCGTGGCCGAAGGACTGCTGGATATTACGCTCTAAATAGGTCTTCCGAAACCTGGGTGACAGCCACTTTTAGATACCTTATTTCTCCAAAAGTGGCTTTCATCTTTTATTGTTCAGAATAAAAAGCAAGGAAAAGTATTATGACTCTTGACCCCGCCCAGCTTGACGCAGAGGGTAAAAAAGCCTTCACCAATAAAAAATTTGTAGAAGCTGCTGATCTATTTCGGCAGGCCGCTGATGGATATACGTTTGGGCGGGCAGGTTTGTTAGCTTCTGAAATGAAAAATAACATGAGTGTTGCGTTGTTGCAGGCTGGCAAACCGCAGGAAGCACTTGATGCAGCTCTGGGTACCGATAAAGTCTTTGCGGCTTCTCAGGATATTAAACGGCAAGCCATGGCATTGGGAAATATTGCTGCCGCTCTTCATGAATTGGGACGCGATGCAGAAGCATTGGAAAATTACGATCTCGCCGCCCAGCTATTTGCACAGATCGGTGAAGACGAACTCTGCTCCATCGTCAAAAAATCTGCTGCTGCCGTCCGCCTCAAGGGCGGCAAAATGACCGATGCTGCCCTGAATATGATCGGCGCGTTGGATGTTAAGAAGAAATCGAGCTTCTTTGAACGGATACTTCGATTCTTTTTTAATTTTTTGAAATGATCCAACTACATTTGCAGGTACGGCGCGCAACAGCGCAGGATCATCGTCCGATCGCCAATCTCATTTTTCATGAGGTGAGTACGCATCGTCATCTTGACTGGCGCTCTGCGCTTGAATGGATCGGTGAACAAAATTTCTGGGTACTCGAAGACCATGGACTTGTCACCGCCGCTTTTGCCTGTCCTGAGGAACCCCGCAATGTGGCATGGATTCGGCTTTTCACCCATCATCCGCAGCTTCCTTCTATTGAGGCTTGGTCCATGCTATGGGAGGTTGCTCGTGCCGAAATATTTTCCGCCAATCCGCAGGCGCAAGTATCTGCAATCATCCTAAAACAGTGGTTTCAAACACTCCTGCTTTCCAATGAGTTTGAACCCAAACAAGAGATCGTCCTTTTACGTTTGAATGCTGCCAGCCCTGCGGCCCCCATCCTTCCACACGGGGTTCGCATCCGCCCCATGCTGCAAAATGATCTCCCCACCGTAACAGCATTGGACATGGCGGCATTCGGCGACTTTTGGTGTAACACACAAGACGCTCTGCAACGCGCACATGCGCAAGCTGTCCACGCTACAGTAGCAGAGGATGATGCAGGAATCATCGGATACCAGATCAGCAAAGGTAATCCGTTTGGGGCCCACCTGGCCAGGCTTGGGGTCCAGCCAGAGGCGCAAGGCCGAGGCGTGGGGTCTGCCTTGGTGCATGAATTGATCCACAAACTTGGCAGTCATTCTTCTGTCCCCCTTTCCGTAAACACGCAGGGTGATAATGCCGCCTCACTTGCCCTATACAAAAAACTTGGTTTCGTGCGCACGGGAGAATACTTTCCCGTTTTTATGTATTCACAGAAAGGCTCACGATAATGCAGCCTCGTTTTTCACCAGCCATCATGCGCAGCTTTGTAGAAACGCTCTCGGCTGAAATTGGAGCCGACACCTTTTCGGCTGTTCTTTCAAAGGCAGGCTTGCCAAAAGAGTGGGCAAACCCGCTGCACTTTGCCGCACTGGATGATGGCCGCACGGCTGAAGCTTACTCTCGTTTGCAATCCTCATTACGCACCTATTATGGTCGCGGCGCGCGTGGAATTTTAATGCGCATTGGCACAAAGCTCTGGAAAATTCTATTGAACGGCTCTTCATTTGGCGTCAAGTCACAAACTGTGATTATTCGCGGATTGCCAAAGCCGATGCGGCTGAAACCCACACTCGAAATACTTGCGCGTCTGCTTGGAATGAACAAGGGAGACATCACGCTTCATACCCTGGACCTCGACCTGCTTCTTGTGGACCAGACATCTCCCACCACCCTGAATCAATCTGACGACACCCCTGTCTGCTTTGTAACCCTCGGCTTGATCCGTGAATCCTTATACTGGGCAGACGGTGTTTAACACGACATTGAAGAGCGCGCCTGTCGTGCCATGGGCGCGAAACAATGCGAATTCAAGATCACCATTGGAGGGTGAAATGAATCATTACGAAATACAGTTGAACGCGAAAGATGGACTGGAACTATTTGTGCAAGCCTGGGAGCCGACAGTTGTTCAAAAGAAAGCTGTCATTTGTCACGTGCATGGACTTGGAGAACATAGCTCCCGCTATGCTCATGTAGCTGAGACATTCGGCAGGGAAGGGTTTGTCTTTTTCACCTACGATTTGCGTGGTCATGGCCGTTCTGGCGGCGCCAGAGGACATATTAATTCGATCGAAGATTTCATGCAGGATATTGACCTGTTACTGGCGCAGGTAAAAATTCGTTACCCGGGTTTGCCTGTTTTTCTGTATGGTCACAGCCTTGGCGGTATTCAAGTTCTGCACTATGGTCTGACCCGCAAACCAGATGTGAAAGGCGTGATCGCCACCAGCGCAGGCTTGAAGACGGCATTGGAAAAGCAGACCATGAAAATTCTGGCCGTAAAAGCTTTAGGTGCATTGATGCCAAATACCACCATTGTCAGCGGGTTGGATGCGAAGGCGCTTTCGCGTGATGAAAGTATTGTACAGGCATATATCAATGACCCGCTCGTCCATGATAAAGCCACACTCGGGTTTGGAAAGAACATGCTCGGTGGTGTTCAATGGACCTTGGCAAACGCTGGAAAGTTTTCGCTGCCACTGTTGCTTTTGCATGGCAAGGAGGATGAGATCGCCTTTCCCTCCAGCAGTATCGAATTTGCCGCGCCTCTCAAGGAAAAATGTACACTGGTCCTCTGGGAGGGAGCATATCACGAACTGCATAACGAACCTGAAAAAGACGAAGTTCTCAAGACCATGACCCTTTGGATGGACGCCCGCCTGCACGAATAAAAGATAAGAAGGTTCTAACGCATTTCTGGACAAATCCATTTTCACATGGGAAAATCCATGTTCATTAAATTAGTTCACAGGAGTTAGCATGAATAACAGTAAAGATCAGAGCAAACGGCAGGCCCGAAAGGAGCAGATGCGTCGTAAGGAGCAACGCTCACGGCTTTTGAGCATTGGGTTGATCACAGTAGGCGCGCTTTTGGTGGCCTTTTTGATTATTTATCCCAGCCTCAAACCCATCGGAGAGGTTGCCGCTGCGCCCGAAATTGTCCGCGAAAATGTGGATTTCAATTCTGTTGGTGATCCCAATGCGCCGATCAAGATCGAGGAATATTCCGATTTTCAATGCCCATACTGCCGCATCTTCTTTGAAAATACCGAGGAAGCATTGATGCAGAGCTATGTGGCCAATGGAACTGTGTACTTTGTATACAAATCCTTTGGCTCCTTTATTGGTGCTGAATCTGGTGCTGCTGCTGAAGCCGCCTACTGTGCAGGTGACCAGGGTAAATTCTGGGAAATGCACGACATCATCTTCGCCAATCAGACGGGTGAAAACGTCGGCGCATATACAGACCGCCGCCTGAATGCCTTTGCCGAACAGATTGAATTGAACATGGATGAATTCTCCTCATGTTTTAACTCCAACAAATACGCAGACCTTGTGGAACAGGATTCAAAAGATGGCATTCTTGCCAACATCCGCGCAACCCCGTCCTTTGTAATGACCTATACCGTCAATGGTGAGACGGTCACGAGAGTGATCGAAGGCGCCCAGCCTTTCACTGCCTTCCAAGAGGAAATCGAAGCCGCACTGGCTGAGATGGGTCAGTAAGAAGGAAATACGATTTGACAAAAAAATCCCGCACCGAACGGTGCGGGATTTTTTTGTTGTGCGCCCAGCATGGGCGTTGACTAGAGGGTGAAAGACCCTTATGGAGGTTGATTGCACCAACCATTAGCGGAAGGCAAGGGCGTTGTCGCGAGGCAGGGTCTGGAGGAA
>VGOX01000167.1 GCA_016875755.1 Chloroflexota bacterium | reverse complement strand
GGTTTTGACGAGGGTTGCTACCCTTTTTGCAGTGGAGTCTAATGTGATTTCCAAAAATAAAAAAATAGGGTTTCCGGTTGCGAGGGCGAGTTGGAAAAGGTTGGTGGTCATGCCGCTATTGTGCTGGTTCCAAATAAAAATCACCTTCTCTGTCCAGAGAAGGTGATTTGCCTTATGTGTTTTTGATCTCTACAACCCAAACCATTTTTTGCGGCGGGTCGAGCCGAATAGGACTTTATCCTTTACCATATCCTCAGAGGCTTCAGTATACGTCCCCGTGGGTGGACCGGCGAGGAATTCCACTTCCACTTTCCCGACACGTTGCGCGCCAAACTCAATATAGCAAGAACCCACCCCGCGATACCCCGCAGGCTGATCGGTGCTGTGTGCCTGGGCTATGATCTGAGCCGCCACGGTGCGAGCAGCGCCTTCGGCGAAGACACCTGCCTTGGGCGTCCCGACGCTGTTCACATCTCCAACCGCATACACATTCTCGAATTTTGTCTTGAGCGTTTTTGTATCCACAGGAATCCAACCGTCCTCGGTCAGCCCGCTATCTGCGACGACCTGCGGTACGCGGTGTTTTGGAACTCCAAGGAACAGGTCATACGGCATCTCACTGCCATCATCAAGGACCGCCACCCGGCGGGATGCATCCAACGAGCGCACGAGTCGATTCGGGACAAATGAAATACCCCGTTCTGAAAAAGTTCGGAGCAGCGCTTTTGACGTCTCCGGTGATGGTGGGATTGGAATCCCGAACGGCATCACCAGGCTGATCTCACATTCCGAGCGGATACCGCGTTCCAGCAGATAATCATGGGTCAACAACGCCGCCTCACTCGGTGCAGGCGGACACCTGAATGGGGTTGAGGTTACGCCCACGAGCACCCGTCCCTTTTGGAAAGTTGGTAATACCTCGCGCAATTTTTCTACGCCTGCGAATGAATAGAACTCATTACCGCCTTCTGCCAGCCCGGGCGTGTGACTGATATCGTAATCTGCACCCAGGGCAATGACCAGTACATCCGCTTCATACACCGCCTTATCTGTGGTGACGCGTTTCGCTGCCGGGTCGATGGCTGTGACCGTCTCCTGCATAAACGTCACCCCAGGTTTGACGATGTTGCGATAGTGAATACGAACCGCATCTGCCGTCTTGCGCCCGAACATCACATCGAATTTCGAGAAACCAAAGAAGAAAGAATCGTTCTTATCGATCAAGGTCAGGTCCAGGTCCTGCCCCATTTCATCCGAAAGGATCGAAATCAACTCCAACCCGCCAAAGCCTGCGCCCAACACTAAAACTTTTGTTTTCATCTGCCTCTCTCCATTAGTAATTTGATCGAAATTTAATCGGATTGTAGCTCAATCTAAGACAAAAAGTATTTCACAAAGGTCACACGATTCCCTGCGCTGACAGGGTTTCCGTAGGGGCACGCGAGTTGATATACATCCATATTCCTCCTGAAATAAAAAGTAGGGGCGACTCGCGAGTCGCCCCTACGGGTTACTGAAACGTAATTTCTTCCACGCGCCAGCTTTCTTCGCCCATCAGCTTCTTGAGCCGTTCGAGCAGTTCGGGGCAGATGCGCGTGGTGTCGTTGGGGAAATCGATCAGGTGTCCCTTGCCGTTCTCGAAGATCTGAAAACTAAACTTGTCGCGCCCGTGGTACGAGATCAACGTGCCGTACAACGTCTTGATGCGGCGTTTGTCGCGTTCCTTGTCGCCCGTCGAGCGCAGAATGATGGTGATCTGCTGGGGCGGATGATCCTTGTCCTTGTTCTCTTTGGCAAGCGGGATATACAACGACGGAAGGACCGCTTCGCTGCGGTCTTCGATCGGGTCTACCGCGTCGGCATTTGTCAACGCTGAGACGGCGCGAGTCACCAGTGGCGGTGTGACGGGTTCGTCCTTTTTGAACTTCGGCGCAGGTTTGGATGCAATGGCGGCATCATCGAAAGAAGGCTGCCACTCCACATCCCAGCCATCGGGGAAGTTATCGGGCGGCGGGGGCATGTCGTCACCCAAGTCATCATATGTTGCAACAGGTGCTTCATACGCAGATGGTGTTTCAGCAACTTGCGGCTTGACCTCGTCCGCTCGCTGCTTCGGCGTTGGATTCTGTTTGGGTGGTGTGGCAGGCTCGGGCGGAGTCTGCTGCGTCCCCGTAGGGGGCCGCGTCCCCGAAGGGGGCTGCGGGCGGCGGGGAGATTGCTCCTGTGTGCGGGCGAGCAGCGGCTTGGGAGTCGCGTCGCCTGTAATGAAGGGATCATCCGCTGGCATGGTTACGGGAATCTCGGTCTTGACCGTATCCACCAGAATCTTGGGCGGGGTGCTGCCCTGATCCACTTTGCCTTCGACGATAACGATCTGCCCGACGGTGAGCTTCTCGCGCGATTGCTCCCAGGTTTTGGGGAAGAGCACGAGTTCGACCGTGCCTTGAATATCTTCAAGTTGGACGAAGCCCATCGGCTTGCCCGTTTTGGTGGTGTAGGGGCGCACGCCCGTGATCAGACCAGCAATGCGGACCTTCTCTTCGTGATTCGCTTCGGAAAGCTGCCCCGAAAAATAACTGACGATCTTTGCAAGGGTGGCTTGATATTCGTTGAGCGGGTGATCGGAGATGTAAAGCCCGATGAGTTCGCGCTCCCAGTTAAGCATCTCGCGCTTGTCCACATCTTTGACTTCGGGTAGTTGAATTTCTTCGATGATGCCCGTTGCCGCGCCGAAGAGACTCATTTGTCCCGCATCGGCGGCGCGGAAGTGGTTGCTGGAGATGGCGACAATGCGGTCGAGCGCGGCGAGCAGCGAGGCGCGGTTGCCGAACGAATCCATTGCGCCGACTTTGATGAGCCCTTCCAGTGCGCGTTTGCCGACGGCGCGCAGGTCTACGCGGCGGGAGAAGTCGTTCAGGTCGCTAAATTTTCCGTTGGCAAGGCGTTCTTCAATGATGGGTTTCACCGCGCCCTCGCCGACATTTTTGATCGCGCCCAATCCAAAGCGGATGTTGGGCTTATCACTGACATCTTCAATGTCAAAATCCCACATCGAAGAATTGATATCGGGCTGCAAAACGGGCACGCCCATCGTGCGCGCATCCGCTACATAGAAGGCGATCTTTTCGGTCTGGCTCGCTGAGGCGGATAGCAGCGCGGTCATATACTCAGCGGGATAGTGCGCTTTGAGATACGCAGTTTGCACGGCGATCACGCCATAATCGGCGGCGTGGGATTTATTAAATCCATACCTCGCGAATTCTTCCCAGTCGGTATAGATGGCATCGGCGGTGGTTTGCTCCATGCCTTTTTCCACAGCGCCTTTCACGAACTTGGCGCGGTGTTTTTCGATGTCTTTTTTTTTCTTTTTTGAGATGGCTTTGCGCAGTTCATCCGATTCGGAGGGGGTGTAGCCCGCGAGTTCCACGGCGGCGCGCATCAGTTGTTCCTGATAGACGGGAATGCCGTAGGTGTCTTTGAAGATCGGTTCCATCGCGGGGTGACGGTATTGCACCTCCGATTCGCCGTGCATGCGCGAGATGTAATCGGGAATGAACGCCATCGGACCCGGGCGGTACAAGGCCACCATCGCGATGATGTTATCGAGGTTCTTCGGCTTCATCTGTACGAGCCAGCGCGTCATGCCACCGCCTTCCACCTGGAAGACGCCAGCGGTCTGACCTGCACCCATCAACTCAAAGGCTTTCGGGTCGTCGATGGGGATGTTGCTCAGGTCAAATTTGATGCCGTGCCGTTTGAAGATCAAGTCGCAGGCACGCGCCATCACCGTCAACGTGATTAGACCGAGGAAGTCCACTTTCAACATGCCGAGCGTATCGAGAATACCCATTTCGAACTGCGTTACGGACTTGATGGGTGTATCTTCTGAATTGGAAGTCGGGCGGTGCAGCGGCAAATATTCGAGGATGGGCTTGTCCGAGATCACCACACCTGCCGCATGGGTACCTGCATTGCGCACTGTTCCTTCCATGCGTGCGGCAATGTCGATCACTTCGCGCATCTTCGGGTCGGTGTCGTAAATTTGCTTGAACTCTTTGATCTCAAGCGCTTCCGCCATGGTCGTGCCGCCTGCTACGAATGGAACCAGCTTGGCAACGCGGTCTACTTCGGGCAGCGGAATTTCCATCACACGCGCCACGTCACGGATGGCGGCTTTCGTGCCCATCGTGCCGAAGGTGATGATCTGCGCCACTTTATCGTCGCCGTATTTGCGCGCGCAATATTCGAGCATTTCATGGCGGCGGTCGTCGCGGAAGTCCAGGTCGATGTCGGGCATTGAGACGCGCCCGGGGTTGAGGAAGCGTTCAAAGATGAGCGCATGTTCGAGCGGGTCCACCATCGTGATCTCAAGCGTGTACGCAATGATGGAACCAGCCGCCGAACCGCGCGCGTTATACCAGATCCCATGATCGCGGGCGAAGGTGCATAGATCCCACACGATCAGGAAGTAGGCGTCGAATCCCATCTCGTGGACGACTTTAAGTTCGTAATCGAGTCTCTCGCGGACCTTGGTGCTGGTAGCGTCATCCTGATAGCGTTTCCTCGCTCCAGCCTCGCACAGGGCGCGCAGGTAGGTTTCTGGCGTGTGTCCATCAGGGACGGGGAAGTCGGGCAGATGATAGCCTTTGAAGCCGAGGTCTACATTGCAGCGCTCGGCGATCAGGAGCGTATTCGATAACGCCGACGGCACTTCCGCAAACAGGCGGCTCATCTCTGCAGGTGAACGCAGGAAGTACGAGTCGTCCGTCATGCGCATGCGGTCTTTATCTGCCAGAGTCGAGTTGGTCTGGATCGCCAGCAGCACGTCCTGCAATTTCGCATCTTCCTGATTTACATAATGCACGTCATTGGTCGCGATGTAATTCGCGGAATAACGCGCGCCAAGCTCGAGTAGTTTTTTGTTCAGGTCGAGAATTTCAGGGATGTTGTGTTCCTGCAATTCCACAAAGAAGCGGTCGGGACCAAAGACATCGTAGTACCAGTTCCATTTTCGGAGCGCTTCTTCGGGGTTATCCTGCAACAGCGCGCGGGGAATTTCCGCGGACATGCATCCCGAAGTACAGATCAACCCTTCAGAGTGAGCAGCCAAAAAGTCATGATCGATGCGGGGATAGTAGTAGAAGCCTTCCAGTTGCGCGGCGGAGGCGATCTTAAGCAGGTTTTGGTAGCCTTTATCGTTTTCCGCGAGTAGAAGCAAATGGAAGGACGAGCGGTCGAGTTTGGAATCCTTGTCCTTCATGCCGCGTGCCGCCATGTACGCTTCCAGCCCGATGATGGGTTTTACGCCCTCAGACTTGGCGGCTTTGTAAAAGTCGATCACGCCGAACATCGTGCCGTGGTCGGTAATCGCGACCGAGTCCATGTTCATCTCTTTGACGCGTTTGACCAGCTTCTTGATGTTCGAGAAGCCGTCGAGCAGGGAATATTCGGTGTGGACGTGAAGGTGGGCGAAGGACATGGTAGTTGGATGGTTTTGGTAGTTGGGTAGTTTCGATAGTGGACGATGTAACCATGTAACTACATAACTACCGAACTAAAAAAGATTATAGCACGCATGTTCGTGAACCCACTGGGCGGGCGGCTTATAAAATTCGGATACAATACAAGAGTCCTCTGCAAGAAGCCGTTCATTAATAGCCAAAACTTGGGCTGAAAACCAGCCGGGAGCGTAGCCAGCGCGCCGAAAAAACGAAAAAAGAAACCACGGCGGCGGGTGCTGCGTCGTTTTGCAGG
>VGOX01000166.1 GCA_016875755.1 Chloroflexota bacterium | reverse complement strand
CATTTGCGACGGTTCATCAAGGCGCTCAGCAAACGTCACAGACGGTTCAAAATGCCCCTTATTATCGAATGCACCGCCAGGGAAGATGCCACGCTCGGCATAACCGCGTGCGCCGCTCAAGAAGGGCAGTTTGTCAAATTCAATGTATAGCGAAACGCCCGAAGCTTCCGCCATTTCCATTGCATGACCGAGAAAGCCGAAGCCAGTAATATCCGTGCCGCCACAGACGCCGAACTCCACAGCCAATTCGCTGGCGGTTTTATTCAAGCGTGACATCCACTCAATTGCCTCGGTGACGTTAGTTTCCTCTGCCTTTTCCTGCTTCAAAGCAGTTGTTGTCACTCCGCCGCCCAAAGGCTTGGTGAGGATTAGCACATCGCCTGCTTTGAGTCCGCTTTTGCTGATGATTTTTTGAGGGTGAACAAAACCGATCGCCACCAGTCCGAATTTTGGTTCTTTATCCTTGACAGTATGCCCGCCCGCGATCACTACGCCTGCCTCACGCGCCTTCTCTGCCCCGCCGCGCAAAATCTCGCTGGAGATTTCCGCAGGCAGGGTATCTGGCAGCGCTGCAATGTTCAACGCGAGGAAGGGTTTTCCGCCCATTGCGTACACATCTGAGAGGCTGTTGGCGGCAGCAATAGCGCCGTATTCGTAGGGCGTATCCACTACGGGGGTGAAGAAATCGGTAGTGACGACGATGGCTTGCTCATCACTTAAACGCCAAACGACCGCATCATCCGGGGACGATAGACCAATCATCAGATCCGGATATGAAGCGGGGTCGAAGATGTCTTTGAGGGGACGCAGAACCTGCGTCAACGCATTCGCGTCTAGTTTAGACGCTCAGCCAGCACAAGCCGAAAGAGTCGTCAGGCGGATTTCGCGTCCAGTTTGGGGAATGGGCATGTTTTCAATAATCTGGAGTCAGGAAGCTAATTGCCCCGAAGGGGTATGCCCACGCGTATTTCGGGGCTTGCTTCCTGACTCCGTGTTCTAAAAGAAATTAAGGTGTCGTTGTGTTTGGCAGCGGCAGAATGAACTGATTGCCGCTTGGCACGAAGATGGTCTGAACGCCGGGGGCGAGGTTCAAAATATATTGATACTGGATCAACTCAGATGTGAGCGAGGCTGCGAGCAAGCGGTTGGCTTCTGCTTCTGCCTGCGCTTCGATGAGGCGTGCTTCCGCCGCACCCGACGCTGCGATCACTGCCGCATCTGCCTGACCTTGTGCGATCTGGCGAGCCTGTTCAGCTTCCTGCTTCTTTGATTCGACTACGAAGCGAGCCTGTTCTGCCTGCTGTTCAGCGATCTGCTTTTGCTCCACCGCAGCCGCATATTCATCGCTAAAGCGGATGTTGCGAAGCACAAAATCCCGCATGATCAGATTATTGAGGGCAAAGTTTCTTTCCAATTCTTCGGTGATCAATTGCGCCATTTCAGCACGCTTGCTGCTGACGATCTCTTCCACACCATATTGCGAAGCCACATCACGGATAATGCCGCGTGCCTGGGTACGCACGAATTGATCTTCGTAGTTGAAGCGCCAGGTGGAGTACAAGTCAACCACCTTGAGCGGATCCACCGCATAGATAACCGAGGCGTCGATAAAAACCTGCTGACCATCCTTTGTACGGACTTGAATGGAATCATCCCCGCCATCCTCGCTCTCGTCTACCACTGAAGACATGGTATAGGTCTGGTTTACTCGCGGGAAACGCTCCACACGTTCTGCGAACGGCACGATCCAGTGCAAACCAGAATCCAATGGGTCAGGGCGAATGCCGCCTGTTCCAAGTACTGTCACTACCACGCCCAACTCATCGGGTTCAATGAAGACCAACCCGGCGCCTATCGAAGTAAGCAAAAGAGCGCTAACTCCCAATACGATTACTATAGTTGTCAGACCCTTTACAGGCTGGTTGCGGCTGGCGCGAATAAAGATTGCAACAACCACGCCGAACAAACCGACCCATGCAAAGGATGCAATACCTTGCAACAAACTCGAAATATTCATGGTTCCTCCGTTTCAATTCCGAAATTATACCCGTCTTGCATCGGGCATCGAAGCATGTTAATATTTCTCCAATGAAGACAGCCAAAGGTATCGTTGAAGAACTATTCTGGGATGGTTCCGCCCGCATCACTTGCCCGCCGGAGCTGATTCCTGCGCCCGGGCAGTACCTGCTCGCCCACGCAAACGCCTCCCCCGACCTTTTGCCTGTTCCTCTTTTCTCCAGCAACTCAACCCCAAACGGATTCCGCTCCGGGCCGCCCCTGCCGCGCATCTGGCGCCCCGGTGACTCGCTCACCATGCGCGGTCCCATTGGGCATGGATTTGCCCTGCCGTCTGCCGCGCGCAAAGTGGCTCTTGTCGCCTTCGATGATTCTCCTGCACGCGTGTTGGGCTTGATTCCCCTTGTTCTCAAACAAGGCGCAGAGATCGTCCTCGTCAGCGACAAGGTGACAGAAGACTTGCCCGAGATCATCGAAGTCCAGCCGTTGAAAGCCATGCACGAGATTCTGCAATGGGCTGATTACTCCGCATTGGATGCAGCGCGTGAGAATCTGAATCAGTTGCAGGGAATGTTTGCAGGGCAGAATCAGGCTGGGCTACAGTGCGAAGCGCAGGTTTTGGTCCGCGCCCCCATGCCGTGCGGCGCGCTGGCCGCGTGCGGCGTTTGTGCGGTGACGGTCCATCATGAATGGAAGATGGTTTGTAAAGATGGCCCCGTTTTTAGTTTGAAAGAACTTCTGTAAAAAACTCCCGCATCTGCGGGAGTTTTTTAGTACCAAATTCTGAAGGAGGTCGTTGTGTTCGCGCTGAGCGAATTAAAGGTGCAGGTGATGTCTGTATAAATGAGGCTGCCATATGGCTGGTTGTTGTAGGAGAGTGAAAAAATGCCCACTCCATTGGTGTTGGTTACGATGGCGGTGGAGTTTCTTGTGCCGCTAGGCCAATGTACAACCGATGTGCAGGTTGAATTTGCCACTGGTTGTGAATTCTGGTCTTGAACGATCACAAAGAAAATCTGATTGTCATTGGCAAGTGTCACGGCTTTCCATGGAAAGGCGCGCACCTGAAGTTTTGTGATCACGATTGGCGCATTGCTCGAAGGCTTAACCGGGGCGAGCAGGGCAGGGTCTTCGCGCGATCGGTCAAAGTAAATGCGCCCGAGGTCTGAAACGACCACGCGTTGTCCTTCGGGTTTCCACGGCTGCCATTCGAAGCGGGCATTCTCGAAATATTGCACGAGTTTGTTTTCATGATACTCAAACCCCGAGATCGGGTAGCCGAATTGTGTTACGCCGCCATATTTATCGAAAAACTCCAGAAACGCAAAGCAGATCGAAAACCCTGTCTGCGAATATTGACGGCAGGCAAAGGCGGCATTCTTTACATCCACAGGGCCGGTAGATACATACGTCTCACGCCCGAGCGGAGAGAGTGTTATGCGTTGTCCAGCGGGCAGGCTGGCATTATATTCAAACCGTGCGCGTTGAAAATATTGCACGGTTTTCCCGTCTTTGCTGGTAAATTGTTCTGTTATGGGGTATCCGTAAAGGAAGGTGGCGTTCGGGTTGGCATTGTAAAAACTTAGAAATTCACCGCTAACATTGTGCCCGGTTTCACTGAAATACTTTGAATCCTGCGATTGCGCGTGAACAGAACCCCAATTCGCGCTGACTAGGAAAAATGTAAGCAGAAATGCCGCCAACTTTTTTAACATAAATCACCAAAATCATTATACTCAGAAATACCCCGAAAAAATTCAGCGTGACATTACAAATCCTTATCTTCTATCTTTAATGAAAGGCAAGCGGGTTGGGCAGGGAAATTTCAGCTTTCCAACAAGGCTTGGACGATCCGTTCCGCAGCATGACCATCGCCATAAGGGTTGGCAGCCCTGGACATCTCTGCATACGCTGATTCGTCGTCCAGGAGACGCTGCGCCTCTTCCACAATTCGGCTTGATTTGGTTCCTGCAAGCTTGACCGTCCCTGCGGCCACTCCCTCTGGGCGTTCTGTCACATCGCGCAACACAAGCGTGGGAATGCCAAAAGCAGGCGCTTCTTCCTGAATTCCGCCTGAGTCTGTCAGAATCAGGGTGGCATGTCTCATCAAATGGACAAGCGGCAGATAATCCAGCGGCGGCAGCAGAGTGATGTGCTCAGCACCTCTCAACAAACGGTTGACAGGTCCCTGCACATTCGGGTTCAAATGGACGGGATAGACGATCTCCACATCTCCGCGTCCTGCCAACTCCACCAGGGCGTGGCAGATGTTTTCCATCGGCTCGCCAAAGTTCTCGCGGCGGTGGGCAGTGACGAGGATCAGTTTTTTCGTTTTTAGTTTGGTTGTTGTTAGTTGCGTTATTTCTTCTGGTTCTGACTGTTTTGCTACGAATTTCAACGCATCGATGACTGTATTGCCCGTCACTTTGATGATGCTTTCGTTGATCCCTTCGTTGAGCAGATTCTGCTTCGACCATTCTGTGGGCGCGAAGTGTAAGTCGGCGACCACGCCTGCCACACGGCGATTGATCTCTTCAGGGAAGGGCTGCCACTTGTCGTGGGTACGTAAGCCCGCCTCTACATGTCCAAATTTGATGCGGTGGAAATATGTCAGCAGGGAGGTAATGGCGACAGTGGTAGTATCTCCCTGCGCCAGCACCCAGTCGGGTTTGAAATCTGTCACCACAGGATCAAGATGAGTGAAGATCGAAGCGCTTAATGCTGCCAGCGATTGATTGTCGCGCATCAGGTTCAAGTCATATTCAGGTTGAATGTGAAATAGATCCAGAACTTGGTCGAGCATCTGGCGGTGCTGTGCGGTGACGCACACGCGCGATTCCACGCCTTTGGTTTCTGCCAGCAATTTGACAATGGGAGCCATTTTCACGGCTTCGGGGCGGGTTCCAAAAACGGAGAGGATTTTCATGGTGTTATCACAAACAAAGGTGTAAACTCACTTATTGTAACTTTGCGCTACTATGGATATTGGAGATCGATTCCATGAACAGAATTAAAGAAAAGATACTTTTGGTAAGTCTGATGCTCACGTTGCTGCTTGCGTCTTGTGATACGGTTCCATCCTGTACCCTTGTGGCGCTGGCAGGCGGGTCGGATATTGCGTGTGAAGATGGAACAGGCGAGTGATCGCCTTACCTGCCCACTCCAAGTTTTACGATTTTGAACCCGGCCGTTTCCCATTGCGCTGTGTCCCAGCTATTGACGGTGTCAATCACGAGACGGGCATTCGTATGTTTCGCAAGTTCAGCGGGGATGAGTTTCGCAAATTCAGAATGTTTCACCAGCAATAGAATTGCATCTGCATCTTGAATTGCATCTTCAAAAGTGGGGGACATGGTGATGCCCGGTATTGTTGCATCGGGTTTGAACGGTTCCCATGCTTTGACCTGTGCGCCTTGTTTTTGCAGCAGATGAACTACTTCATTGGCGGGGCTTTCGCGCAGGTCGTCTACATCGGGTTTGTAGGCTAGTCCCAAGGCGGCGATTCTTTTTCCCTGCAAACCGCCAAGCGTGCGGTGGACAAGGTCTGCCACGAAATGCGGTTGACCGTCGTTGACCTGCCGCGAATTGTAGATAAGCGGGGTGAGTTCAGGCGCAGCCTCTACGAAGAACCACGGATCCACACTAATACAATGTCCGCCGACGCCGGGGCCAGGGCTGAGAATTTTTACACGGGGGTGCAGGTTTGCGATCGAGATCGCTTCCCACACATCGACGCCGAATTTATC
>VGOX01000165.1 GCA_016875755.1 Chloroflexota bacterium | reverse complement strand
ACCGAGGCAGACATCCGGGGCGGCACTACAGGCAGCCACATAATCATAAGCGACGCCATAAGAGGGCGTGCCTTCAGCCGTGAACTTCTGCGCTTCTGCGAGGTTGACGGGGTTGTCAATACCAGAGATGACCACATCGTACCCATTGGAATAGAAATCCTTTGAGACATCAACAGGGTCGGTGGTGAAACCAGGGATGTGGAACCAGAAACCGATCCAAGTCACTTTGAATTCAAGGGTGGCGGGGTCATTACCAGCTGCTTCCCAGCAATGGCGGGCGCCAAGATAGGCAGAAGCAGCGAGACGGCGGGTTTCGTCATTGATCAATGGTCCAAGATAACCGATTTTACCGGTCTCGGTGGTAAGAGCGGCAGAACAACCGCCGATCATCTTGCCGTATTCCATACGGCCCATGATATTCATGAGGTTGGGGATCGGCTCGTAGACCTTGCCATCTTCCCAGACCTGATCACCCGAAGCATGGATGACTTTCACATCAGGGTTCGCTTTAGCAAAAGCGGTGGAGGCATCCTTCATATCATCGGAATTGAAGATAACCAGCTTTGCACCCTGGGCAACCAATTCTTCAGCCAATTGGTCGGGGGTGGTGCCGGGGCGATCAGCAGGGTTGACCTTATCGAGATAGATCATCTTCGCGCCGAACTTTTCTTCCACATACAAGCCAGCTTCATAGTGAGCCTGGCTCCAGCCATTGTCATTATACGGACCTACAAGCAACATACCAAAGACGAACGGCTCAGCAGGTTGTTCAACGGCGGGCTGTTCAGCAGCGGGTTCTTCAGCGGCAGGTTCTTCGGCGGCAGGTTCTTCGGCGGCAGGTTCTTCGGCGGCAGGTTGACCACCACCACAAGCAGACAGGACGAGCATCAATGCCATCGCGAACATTGCGAGGCGGGCGAGATTCTTACGCATACTTCTTCTCCTTATGAAAATTGTGTGATTCGACAAAACTTGCAGGGCTAATCAATGGTGCGACCTCCTTTTCAAGTTATCAAAACAATTGTATCAAAAATATTGTTTTGATGAATAAAAACAGCACGAATTTCTAAGGTGAACACCCATAATCATCGCGTATCTTTAAGAGCGTGGAAACCTGTTCTGGAGTGCGTTCGGTCTCCCGCTCGATACGTGCCCACAAATTGCACAACAAAGGCCCAACAAAACTTCGTGATATTTTATACGAAGTTGTTGACAATTCTACCGCCTTTTTCCACTCCCCAACATGAGCGTATCCCTCGATGAACACAAACCGTTCCAACGGGTCATTTGGAGTGTCATTCAAGGCAAATGCAGTTTCACCGATCTCGACGACGCGATTCCAATCCTTCATTTGACGCGCCAACTCAGCTTGTTGAAAATAATAACACCAATCTTGAACAGGCTCGCCTCGGTAAAACGGACCTGGCAACTGGTTCTGTTTCTCAAACAGAATCACACTCTGATTCGAATACCGCGCCACATCACGTACTGCGGGTAATAAGAGCCGATTGTTCGCCTCCACTTCAGGGTCGATCACGCGGAAGCAGCCCGGCGGTGCAAAATTCACCACCAAAATATTGGTTGTATTCCCATAAAATGTGGGGCCAATGTAATACAACTCATGCGGCTGCCCAGGCTCCACACTTGGCAGTGTTTTGCCCACTCGAATGGACGCAAAATACAGCAACAAATTCATCTCGCCGGGCGGGCTATAGATCCAATTCAAAGGACCGGTCAAAGAATTATCGGAATAATAAGAAACTGGGAAATCATTTGCCAGTAAGATCGTCCCCTTCTCAAGCCCAGGAATGCGTTCTGTCATCTGGCGGAAAAGATTCTGCTGGGTCACCCAATCACTGCGGTAAATCTCTTCAAGATAAAAATGACGGCTGCCAGCAAAACCAACCAGCAATGCGATCAATATCAATTGAATGCGCTGGTTCTTTATCAACGAAACAAAACACGCCATCAAAATGCTTGACCCAAGCATGAACGGGAGCATAAAGCGGTCTAATGAAAAATTGAACTGCGGAACAATCCCAATGATCCAAACCGAGCCGCCTGCCAAACCCCACAACAACAACCCAATCCAGCCAGCCTGCTGGGAAAATTCGCGGCAGTCAGAATTCACAGCCGTAAATTTGAAAAGGTAAATCAAAGTGGCGGCAATGCTGAAGAATAACAGGAACAGCATCAAAGACAGCGTGAGCGGCCCAAATCCAGTGGAGAATATGTTAATGAACGGCATCAGCCAGGCTTCGAACACCGTCCGCCAAAAACTCAATGCGACGTTATTTACCAGAAGGAGCACGCCCGCGAGAAAATCTTCACGGAGTGTATCGAGCAGCACGTATTGATAACTGGCGTTTTGGTATGTAAAAAAGAACATGCGCCAAATTGTGACGCCTGCGAAAATTGCAAAATACGGAAGGAAATAAAGTATTGCCTTTTGCGTGCGGGGCTTGAAAGCGCCATCCAACATCTGCCAAAAGATGAGCACCCGTGCAAACTCAAGGAAGTAAAAGTATTCCATCGTCAACAGGTTGACCGCAGCAAGCAGGTACGATGCCGCAAATAACACCAGGCGATATTTTTCGCTCTTCAGCGCCAGAATCGATAAATACAACGAAAATAAAAACGCCGACAGCACAATATAGAAATGGCTGTACATCATGGAAATAAACTGCTGCCCCATACCCGGATAGACAAGGAAAAAGAGGCTTGCCCACAACGCGGGCTTCGGGTGCTCGGGGTAAAGCGCGCGCAGGATCTTCCACAATAGCACTGCAAGCAACCAACGCAGCACAATCACCAGTAACTGCCATGCCCATGGATAGGGACCGATCAATGGCAGCATGACCTGATAGATCATCCCCCAAAATGGACGGCTGGTGGTAAAGGTTTTTGTGAGCATATCTGGACCGAGACGAAAGTAGATCCATGCCCACGGGAATTCATCCCAGTAAAAGCCGCGCTGCCAAAAGAATAGACCATAGGTCAGCGCGGCTATAAACAGCAAAAACCAGACCGTACTGCGCGGTGTAAATGCAAGGTTGTTCAAACGGTCAGGGAATTGTTTCATTAGATCACGGGATAATTCGGGTACCAGTTTCGCCCTTCAAAGCGCGTCCAATGCTTTCGGGGTTTGTGATGAGGGCTTCCTTGCCGCCGTTTTCCAGATACCAAATGGCCGCCTGGATCTTTGGCGCCATTGAACCTTTGGCAAAATGCGTACCTTCTGCAAGATATGTCTTGGCTTCGGCAACGGTCATTGTATCAAGCCATTTTTGTTCAGGTTTTCCGAAATTGATGGCGACCTTTTCAACGGCAGTGGCAATGAGAAGCATATCCGCTTTGAGCGCCTGCGCCAAAAGTGAGGAGGCAAAATCCTTATCGATGACAGCAGCCGTACCGATCAATTCACCATCCCCTCGGTCAATGACGGGAATGCCTCCGCCGCCGACGGTGATGACGATCTGTCCCGCTTCAAGCAATGTTTTGACGGCATCAAATTCGACAATTTCCTTTGGCAGAGGGGATGCCACCACTCTGCGCCAGCCGCGCCCTGCATCCTCGACAACAGACCAGCCCATGTCTTTTTCGCGGTGTTTTGCTTCGGCTTCGTCCATGAAAGAGCCGATGGGTTTGGTCGGTTTCTTAAATGCGGGGTCTTCCTTATCCACCAGCACTTGAGTGACGATGGTAGCAGCTTTTTTATTGATGCCGCGCTTGAAAAATTCATTGCGCAGCGCCTGTTGCAATTCATATCCGATCGCGCCTTGTGAATCCGCACCACAGACATCCAACGGAACTTCGTGCATTCCTTCCGCCTTGGCAGCGATCTCTGAGCGGCGTAAAATGAAACCAACCTGAGGTCCATTGCCATGTCCAATCGCAAGATTCCAGCCTGCTTCGATCATATCAACAAGATGGACGGAAGTTTCGCGCAAAGCCACCTGCTGGTCTTCCACAGAAACACGTTTTTCATCTTTAATCAAAGCATTGCCGCCAATGGCGACGACTGCGAGTTTTGTAGCGGTCATGTAGTCTCCTGGTCTGATAGTCGCTTGGTCGATTAGTTTGGTAGCCGCCTGGTCAAAAAACACGAGGTTTCTGATTATGCGACTACCAAACTATCTGACCATTTTAGACTAACTAACTCATCGTCAACGCCATGACCGCCTTCTGGGCGTGCAGGCGGTTTTCAGCTTCGTCATATACCACAGAATGCGGACCATCGATCACGCCATCGGTCACTTCCAAGCCGCGGTCAGCAGGCAGACAGTGCATGTAGATGGAATCTTCCTTGGTCAATTTCATGCGGCGTTCGTCGGTGATCCAGCTTTTGTATTTTTCAATGAGGGCTTTGCCTTCATCCTTGCCTGTAGTGGTGAGCATCGGCCCCCAACTCTTGGGGTAAACCACATCCGCATCCTTGAAGGCTTCATCCATATCATCGGTGACGTCAAAGCCTGTGCCGTATTTCTTCGCATTGTCTTTTGCCTGTTGCATGATCTCGGGCATGAGCTTGAACTCAGGTGGATGAGCCAACACGACATCGCAGCCAAAGCGGGTCATCTGAAGGATCAAAGATTGAGGAACCGAGATCGGTTTGGAATAGGAGGCGGCATATGCCCAAGAAACAACAACCTTTTTGCGTTTCAGGTCACGACCCTTCTTTTCCTGAATGGTCATCAGGTCGGCAAGGCACTGGAAGGGATGATAGACATCACACTGCATGTTCAGGATCGGCACACGGCTGGCTTGCGCCACTTCGTTGATGTACTGATTCCCAAACTGCCAGTCACACTGACGGATGGCAATACCATCAAAATAACGCCCGAAAATTTCGCCTATTTCCTTGGCGGTATCACCATGCGAGATCTGGGTGGTCTCGCTGTCAATGAAAGCGGCATGTCCGCCCAATTGCGCCATGCCAGATTCGAACGAACCGCGGGTGCGGGTGGATGTGAAAAAGAACAACATTGCCAGAGTCTTGTCACGAAGCAATGCGTGAGGTTCACCCAGTGCACGTTTGCGTTTCAGATCCCACGCCACATCCAAAACAGTTTCGACTTCTTCTTTCGAGAAGTCGAGGTCGCCGATAAAATCACGACCGCGAAAATTGGTTTGCATACTTTTTTCTCCTTGTCTTATAGTCTTTAATTAATCGTCATGAATAAATACATGACCTGATTTCACTTTGACACACGCAAAACTTCGCCGCTCACAAACTTGCCGTCGTCCCAGAAGAGGCGCGCTCCTTCACAATAACTGACCGCATCACCCCATGTGGAAAAATCCACATCAGGCAGGCAAGCCACCACACCGAGTTCCACCACGCCGCCATGATTGATTATCAAGGTCGAGCCGCCTTGCGGGATGCGGTTGAGAATGGCAGTGTAGTAATCCATCAACTGATACGCATAACGCGCCGCTGCGCCATTCTGCTTGACAACCTCCGAGTAATGAAAGAAAGGCATGGGCCAGGGCGCTTCACGCTCCACAGCGCCACCATAGGTATTCATCAACTCATTCTGCTCATGGACGGAAAATCCCATGGCGATGGCAGTTTCGAACGCTCGTGGAAGCGCAGAGGCAGCCACATAATCAAAGGGACCAATGCCCTGCCCCACTTTGCGCGCCAACGCTACACCTTCCTGGCTCAGGTGATCGCCTCCAGAATGGCGAATGGAGTGACGGCGAATCTCTACGATCTTCATTTGATCAGGCTGGGCAAAATTGCGTAGAACTCGGTCGCTTTAACCATGTCTTCGAGCGAGACGCT
>VGOX01000164.1 GCA_016875755.1 Chloroflexota bacterium | reverse complement strand
ACTCGAAATCTGGCAGGTGACTCTCACCAATGAAAGCGGCTCAGACTCAGATTTGAGCCTGTTCTCAGCCATTGAGTTTTGTCTGTGGGACGCCAACGACGACGCCACCAACTTCCAGCGTAATTACTCTATTGGACAAATGGAGATCGTGGACGATATCATCTATCACAAGACCGAATATCGCGAACGCCGTGACCACTTTGCATATTTTGCCTGCTCCGAAAAATTGACAGGCTACGACACCATCCGCGAAGACTTCCTAGGGAAATATCGCAGCTGGAATGAACCTCAGGTCGTGGAATCAGGCAAATCGTCCAACACCGAGGCGCATGGTTGGCAGCCGATCGGCTCACACCATGTCAACCTCAAGCTGAAGGCAGGCGCATCCAAACAAGTCATTTTCATTCTTGGCTATCAAGAGAACCCAAAAGATGACAAGTTCGACCCGCCCGGCTCGCAGGTCATCAACAAAAGGTCAGCCAAGAAGACGCTTGAAAAATATTTGAATCAAGCCAATGCCGACAAAGCCTTCAACGAATTGCGCGATCATTGGACGATGCTGTTGGGCAAACTGCAAGTGACCACACCCGACCAAGACACCAACCGCATGGTCAATATCTGGAATGCCTATCAATGCATGGTGACCTTCAACATGAGCCGTTCGGCTTCATACTTTGAAAGCGGCATTGGGCGCGGCATGGGCTTCCGGGATTCGAATCAAGACCTGCTTGGCTTTGTGCACATGATCCCCGAGCGCGCGCGTGAACGCATTTTGGATCTATCTGCCACACAGCTGAAAAACGGCGGTGCTTTCCATCAATATCAGCCGCTCACCAAACGCGGTAACAACGATGTCGGCTCCGGCTTCAATGACGACCCGGCATGGTTGGTGTTAGGTGTTTCTGCCTACATCAAAGAAAGCGGTGACTGGTCGATCCTGGATGAATTGGTGCAATACGAAAATGCACCCGGCACCGAGAGCCCGTTGTACGAACATCTGCAACGCTCCATTCAATATACACTCGATCGCCTCGGCCCCAATCAACTTCCACTCATTGGTCGCGCAGATTGGAACGACTGCCTGAATTTAAATTGTTTCTCCGATACGCCCGGGCAATCCTTCCAAACCACGACCAACAAAGACGGCACAACTGCGGAAAGCGTATTCATTGCGGGTTTGTTCGTGTTGGCATGCAGTGAAATGGCTGGCATTGCCAAGCATCGCGGTGACAAAGCAGAAGTAGACAAAGTGACCAAAGCCTCTGCGGACATGGAAAAGACCGTCTGGAAAGCAGGCTGGGACGGTGACTGGTTCCGCCGCGCATATGACGACTTCGGTAAGGTACTCGGATCGAAGGAGAATAAAGAAGGACAGATCTTCATCGAACCGCAGGGCATTTGTATTATGGCTGGGCTGGGGTTGGAAAATGGCAATGCGGTAAAAGCATTGAATTCAGTCGCAGAGCACCTCGCCACACCGCATGGAATCGTGTTGCAACAACCCGCATTCAGCCAATACTACCTTCACCTTGGTGAGATCTCTTCGTACCCACCCGGCTACAAAGAAAATGCGGGCATCTTCTGCCATACCAATCCCTGGATCATGATCGCAGAAGCGATGGTCGGGCGTGGCGATAAGGCATTTGACTATTACAAGCGCATCAACCCATCGGCTCGTGAAGGCTTGGGTGAACTGCATAAATGCGAACCATATGTGTACTCACAAATGATCGCAGGCAAAGATGCCCCCACACACGGCGAAGCGAAAAACTCCTGGCTGACGGGCACTGCCGCATGGAACTATGCTGCCATTACCCAGTCTATTCTGGGTATTCGCCCCACGTTGGATGGCTTGGAAATTTCACCTGCGATTCCTGCTGAATGGGATGGCTTCACTGCCGTCCGCAAGTATCGCGGTGTGACGTATAACATTACGGTCGAGAATCCCGGGCACGTCAGCAAAGGCGTGGCAAAGGTCACAGTCAACGGCAAACAGATCGAAGGGAGTCTGATCCGCGCAGAGTCCGGTTCAGGCGACGTCAATGTTACGGTTGTGATGGGCTGATATGGCGTCTTCCCAGCTGCCATTCGCATCCATCGAAAATGAGTTCCTACGGGTCGATTATCTAACGACAACGGGTCCGCGCATTATTGGCTTGCACACTAAAGGCATGGAGGGAAACCTTTTTGCCGAAACGCCAGATGTGCATTGGCCCGTGCCGCACGGAGAATTTTATTTGCGCGGCGGGCATCGTTTGTGGAAGGCGCCCGAAGATTCGTTTTATAACTGCCCTGAAGAGGGAGTGACGGTGATCGCTGGCGAGAGCGTCATCTTGCGAAGCCCTGTGGACGTGTCTGGGCTGGAGAAGGAGATCGAGTTTCGGCTGGATGGCAACTGTGTGCATCTTTCACATCGCATCACATGGCACGGTGAGACGCCGCTCGAACTCGCGCCGTGGACGATCACGCAATTGCGGTTGAACAGTATGGGAATTTTGCCTTTGGAAGGTGTTGCGGGAGGTGCCTCCGCGCCCAACCGCAGCATCGTGATATGGCCGTATACCAGCTTGAAAGATGAACGGCTGGAACTGCATGATGACTTTATCCTTGTGCAAGGAATACCCGGGGATGTTCCATTGAAGATTGGCGGACTCAATACACACGGATGGCTCGCCTGTGCGCTGGGCAATGCTCTGTTCGTAAAGAGGTTTGCGATCGAAGAAGGGGTCTTTCCTGATATGAACAGTAACGTGGAAGTATATGTGAAGGATGTGTGTATCGAATTAGAATTACTTGGTTCTTTGCGGATGCTTAAGAAAGGCGACTCGGCGGTCATGTCGGAAACTTGGGAAGTGCATGTTGGAGAGTTCCCGGTAACTTTTGAAACTGCCCGTCAGGTTTGCAGGCAATTATCTAATTTATCGACGAATGGATAAAAAAATGGCAAATAAAATCATCTTTCCCGAAAATTTCATCTGGGGTGCTGCAACAGCCTCGTATCAGATCGAGGGCGCGTGGAACAAACACGGCAAAGGCGAATCGATATGGGATCGCTTCTCACACACGCCGGGCAAGATCCTCAACGATGAAAACGGCGACATCGCCAACGATCATTACCACCTGTGGAAAAAAGATATCGGCTTGATGAAAAAGATGGGGTTGCAAGCTTATCGTTTTTCGATCGCCTGGCCCCGCATCCTACCGCGCGGACGCGGACGCATCAACCACAAGGGTATTGATTTCTACAACAAACTGGTCGATGGGTTGCTAACCGCAGGTATCACACCCTTTGCCACGCTCTATCACTGGGATCTGCCACAAGCGCTCGAAGATGAAGGCGGCTGGACGGTGCGGTCTACTACGGATGCCTTTGTGGAATACACCGATGTGATCTCACGCGCACTTGGTGACCGTGTCAAGAATTGGATCACACATAACGAACCTTCTGTAGCTTCGTGGCTGGGCTATGAAATGGGTATCCACGCGCCGGGGGTGGTAGACACAACCCACGCACTCGCTACACGCGCCGCTCATCACATTCTGCTTTCCCATGGTATGGCTGTCCCGGTCATTCGCCGCAACAGTGCAAATTCAGAAGTAGGTATCACGCTGAACAGTAATTGGAATGTCGCCGCATCTAACTCTGCCATGGATCTGGATGCAGTGCGCCGTGGCGAAGGCAAATGGGTGCGCTGGTTTGCCGATCCGCTCTACGGACGCGGATACCCAAGCGATATTGTGGAAGATTTCAGACACCTGGGTGCATTCCCTAACGGCATGGACTTTGTGCAGGATGGCGACCTGAAAACCATTGCGGTGCCCACCGATTTTCTCGGAGTCAACTTCTACAACCGCGGGGTTGTGCGGGTCGATGACCCAAATAACGAACCCCAGACCGTTTTCTCCAAGCCCAAAACCCCCGAACATTGGACAGAGATGGATTGGGAGGTTTATCCCGATGGGTTGTTAAATGTATTGGGACGATATTACTTCGATTACCAACCCTTGAAGTTGTATATCACAGAAAACGGTGCCAGCTACTCTACGCCACCTGATGAAAATGGGAATGTTCCAGATGTACATCGCACAAACTATCTCCGCACCCACTTTGCTGCGGCAAATCGCGCCATTCAGGCGGGCATACCATTGGCGGGATATTTCGTCTGGTCTTTAATGGATAACTACGAATGGTCGTTCGGTTTCAGCCAACGCTTCGGCATTGTCTGGGTGGATTATGAAACACAGAACCGTATACTAAAAGATAGCGCCAAATGGTATAAAGGCGTGATCAAGAAGAACGGATTTTAGTTCATAGTTATAGAGCCACACCTCATTGGGAGTGGCTCTATTGTATTTCAACAAGTGCAACAGCACCCGCCCATGCACAGGAGGCTCGATCATGAATAAAAAACAATCCCATCAGGTGTTCATCGGGGAAATGGTTCAACAACGCTCCGAGAGAAACATCAAAGGCGAGTTCGTCAACATGCTTGGGGACACCTTTTACAAGTTACATGATTTTGACGGCATGCCGCCTTTCTTTATGAGCATCGTCAGCAGTTCGAACCACTGGCTTTTCATTTCCTCCACGGGCGGGCTGACAGCCGGGCGTACAAGCGCTGAGCAAGCGCTCTTCCCGTACTACACTGACGACAAGGTGACTGAAAACAACGAGAACACCGGCACCAAAACCATTTTTCTTGTAACCAGAAAAAAACAAAAAATATTGTGGGAGCCCTTCTCCGAACGCCATCGCGGCATTTACCAAATTGAACGCAATATTTATAAGAACATCAGTGGCACTGCAATTCTATTCGAAGAGCTCAATCACAGTTTACAACTTGCTTATCGCTACGCATGGCGTACAAGCGACCTCTTTGGCTTTGTCAAAACATCGTGGTTGAGAAATTTCAGCAAATCAAAATGTCAGGTTGAACTACTCGATGGGATTCAAAATATCCTGCCTGCACAGGTGACCAGTCTAACTCAAAACACATTCAGCCCACTGCTGGATGCCTACAAGCGTTCCGAACTTGACCTTGATACGGGTCTGGCGATTCTGGCATTGAATTCCACGCTGACAGACCTCGCCGAGCCGAGCGAGTCACTTTTAAGCACAGTCACCTTCCAGGCAGGGTTAAAGCCTGCACATTACTTGCTCTCCTCCACCCAGCTTGATTCATTCCGTGCGGGAAAAATAATTCAAACTGAAAGGGAAATGCGTGGAAAGCGCGGTGCATATTTCGTTCACGCCCTGCTTGAACTCGCTTCAGCAAAGGAACACGCCTGGCATATTGTTGCAGATGTCAGCAAGGATGGAGGCGAAATTGTCAGCCTGCAAAATAAAATAAAAGCTGGAAAATCCAAACTAGCGAAATCGTTGGAAGAAGATATCGCAATTAACAATCATAATCTCGAAAAAATCGTCGCCAGCGCAGACGGGGTACAAATTTCCAGCGATGCGCTCTGCACTGCACATCATTTTGCCAATGTAATGTTCAATGTCATGCGCGGCGGGATCATCTCCGATCAGTATCGAATTCAAAAAGAAGCCCTTGTTGACTTTATCTCTATCCGCAACCATATCCTGCTTGCTGAAAACGAAAATTTCTTTACTGAATTACCGCCTGTGTTTAGCGTTCTTGATCTTCATTCGCGCGCGGAAGCTACCGGATCGGCAGATTTGATCCGCTTGAGTTATGCTTATCTGCCATTGTCATTCAGCCGCAGGCATGGCGACCCCAGCCGCCCGTGGAACCGCTTTGCGATAGATGTCAAGAAAACGGATGG
>VGOX01000163.1 GCA_016875755.1 Chloroflexota bacterium | reverse complement strand
CAATAATGACCGACTCGTCTTCAGGGACGACACCGATCAACTGAATGCCAAGCAGGTCAAGTACATCTTCAGCGGAAAGCATGTCGTTGTTCCGCACAAGGGTCGGATTCAACCGATTAATGATCAGGGATGGATTGCCTTTTTCTTCCGCTTCAAGGATGCCCACCACGCGATCGGCATCACGCACTGCGCTGACCTCGGGGTTGGTCACTATGAGGACACGGTCTGCGGCAGCGATGGCATTGCGGAAACCACGTTCGATGCCTGCGGGTGAGTCAATGACCACGAAATCAGTATCAGGCCTGAGGTCGTTGCAGATGCGAATCATGTCTGACGGGGAAACGGCGTTCTTATCGCGAGTCTGCGCGGCAGGGATGAGGTACATCTCCGGGTAGTGCTTGTCGCGGATCATTGCCTGCCTGAGTTTGCAACGCCCTTCGATGACATCCACAATATCATATACGATGCGATTTTCAAGACCCATGACCACATCAAGATTTCTCAAGCCGATATCGCCGTCAATACACACGACCTTCCTGCCATCCATGGCAAGCGCGGCGGCAAGATTGGCTACAGCGGTGGTCTTGCCGACCCCGCCTTTCCCGGAAGTTACAGTGATCACTTGAGCGGTCATAATTATTCCTAAATAAATGATTTATCCCAATCGCCAGAGCTCGGCTTGTAAATGCCCTTCATCATTGATGCTGGCAATCTCTGGCTGTGGGTCTTTTTGCGGTTTTAGCATTGCGGATACTTCATCGGCAATGCGGAGTTGATTTGCCGAGAGATCGAGCGCACAGATGTATGCGCTTCTATCTCCCTTTGAGCCTGCGTGGACCATCCCGCGCACACGTCCCCAAACGATGACATTCCCTTCAGCAACGATCTCTGCGCCCGGGTTGATATCTCCCACGACAACAATGTGACCTGGAAATTCGATACGCGTTCCAGAGCGGACGGTTTTGTTTACAAAAAGGGCGGTATCTTCTGTGATGGTTTCGGTAAACTGGCGCCGTTCTTCCGGACGCGGTTTTGAAATACGGGTGGCAAGGCCGAGTAATTGCGCGGTCTGTTCGGTAAGCGGCGATTCGCTGACAACTGCCCATAAAGCAACATTCCGCTCGGAGAGCAGGTCGCGTAATTCCACAAGGTCATTGACCTTGAGCGCCTGCGTGCCAACATCGATCGCAAGCCGCGCGCCCTGAAAGAAAGACGGGCGTTCGTCGATCTGCGTCACTAGAGCATTCCACTGTTCCTCCCAGGATGCGCCAGAGAAGGTCGCAAGAAGACCATCGCGAATTCCTTTTATTTGAACCAAAGAAGCGGCTTGTTCCATAAAATCGTTCATATGTATGAATTGGCTTGAATTATACCTTATGAAAACACATCAATTATGGCGCGGTTCCTGTTGTACCTTGCGCAATATCCACAACCTTGATCTCAAAATAGGCACGGATCACACGTTCCACCATGGGACCTGCCACACTTGCGCCTTCACCACCGTTATATGCAAATGCCACAACGATGATCTCGGGGTCTTCGTAGGGAGCATACGCCAAGGTCCATGAATGCGTGGGCCATGCGCCAAAGTTACAACGCTCCGCGGCACGAGCGACGTCATCGCAGTATTCCGCAGTTCCTGTCTTGCCTCCAACCGCAATGGGAAAATTACCAAAGATTTCTCTCAAGGTACCAAAGCTGTTATCTGCCACAGTTTGACGTGTCCCTGCACGTACGGCTTGAATGGTTTCTGGTTGGATGATTTTCAGATCATCCGTCAATGTGCAATAAGGCCCTTCACAAGAGAATTCCTGAATTAAGGGAGTAACGGTTACGTCCCATTTCATATTTGGAGTAAATGGCGAAATTTGATAACTACCCGGGGTCTCAAACTCTGTCACAGTGAACTCCTGTGGATTGAACCAGATGGGAATCACATTCCCATCACCGTCTGTTACGCGATTGACCACCGTCGGCTGCATCAGTTTTCCGTTATTCGCAATGACAGCACCAGACATCAATACCTGTAACGGAGTCGCCAATACATATCCCTGCCCTACGCTGGCAATATAAGTATCGCCCGTAGACCAGTTCTCACCCGTATTGATGCGTTTCCATTGCGGGTCCGGGATCAAACCATCCTGCTCGCCGAGTAATTGAATACCGGAAGGTTCGTCATAGCCCAATGCGCGCGCATATTGACGCAAACGTTCGACGCCAAGCCCCTGCGGAATTTCATCTTCATAACCACCGCCCAGTTTATAAAAACACACATTACTCGAATAGGCAATGCACTGCAAGAAGCGCAAACTACCAAAACCAGCAGGGTTCTGTTCAAAAATATAATCAACAAAGGGGCGCGTATTCGCGTCGGTACAAATATCGTTGGGGTTGAAGCGTTCACATAACAACAACTGTCCCGGCGTCAAAATCACATCATCCAGATCCACTACACCTTCATTGAACGCGCCAACAGCGGTAGATAATTTGAATGTGGAGCCTGGAGGGTATTCCGCAGAAATTGCGTTATTCAACAAGGGCTTACGCGGGTCCTGACTTAATTGTTCATAGTAATATGCGGGAATAATTCGCGCAAAACGGTTATTCTCATAACTAGGGTAGGAAACCATCGCCAAGATTTCGCCAGTCTTTGGATTCATGGCAATGATCACCCCGCTTGAAATGCGGACGGTATCAAAATATGTATTCCAAAAGCGCACCTCTTCCAACATTGTAGCTTCAGCAGCTGCCTGAAGGCGGGTGTCAATCGTCAGATACACATTGTTGCCCGGCACAGGGGCGATCGGCGGTTCAAGATTGCGAAGCTCCTGCCCGGCCACATCCACCTGCACAACACGCAAGCCATTTCGTCCTGCCAGAATATCCTGCAGTGAAGCCTCCACCCCCGAGTAACCGATCTTGTCACGGTTGGGGACAAAACCCTGCGCGCGCAATTCCACTTCCTGAGAGGCAGGGATGGGACCAAGAAAACCGATCAGATGAGCTGTCAACGACCCAGTGGGATAATCCCGAATCGGCTCGATCTCTACCTCCACACCTGGCCAGTCGACCGATTTTTCTTCCACCGTCCGGGCAATTTCCTCTGTCACATTACACTTAACCTTGACCGGGCTGTACGGGGCAAGGGTTCGCTGCAACTCCACTAATTGAGAAATGCCGGGTCCAGGCACACATGCGGCAAATAATTTCGCCTCTTCAAGCGACTCGTCTGTAACAGGCCCGCCTACAGGAACATCGATCAAAGCGGAAAGTTCGCGGTAAATGCGTTGGATATCTGATTCGTCAAGAGGGAGACTCGCAGGTGTGATTAATACGTTATAAGACGGTACGTTTCGCGCCAGAATATAACCATTACGGTCATAAATGATCCCACGCGGGGCAGGTACGCTGACTTCATTGGTGTAATTATTCACAGCACGCGCCAACCAATCGGGTCCTTGCAATATCTGCAGGCTTATCAACCTGAATAGAAATGAGCTCAATGCTATCAAGGCAACAATATAAATCAAGGAAAGCCGCCACGTTTCAAAACGAACAGGGCGAGATTCAGTACCGGATGTCATTCGTGCTCCTCAAATGGATAAACCCAACGCGCAAGATCGCGCATGAAGGCATATATGTGTATTGAGAATAACATATTTAATAATAATCCTGGCAGAGTGACCAATCCGATCACTTCATCAATCGAAAAAGGGGTTCCTAAAATTTGCAGGACAACAAAAGATAAAGCATGCATAAACAAAGTTCCCAAAAAAACGACACTGAACATCGCCAGTAATGGAGCCTGCCAAACCCGTTTCTGTAAAGCACGTGCCATGAAAACAACGACAAAATAACCAACCACAAGAACGAACCAGGGCATACTGGAGACAAATCCCACTGCCAGGCATGCCACAACAGCCCAATGCCACGAAGATTCGACACGTTTCTGAAGTGCCCAGGCAGCCAAGATCAATAGAAGCAGATCGGCATACCCTGAAAGCAGCCTGACTTCACTGATAACGGAGGATTGCAGAATGACTGCCAATCCGATCAAGGGAAAAGCAATAAGATTACGCATGCGGGGAAGTTACGGAGATGTAGACGGCACCAGCGGGGAAATGTCCACCGGGCGGAAGTTGGTGATCACCAGTACGATTTGTAGGCGGGTAAAGTCTACTGCAGGTTGAATCGTCGCTTGTTGAAACAGCTCAAATTCCAAGGTGCGAACCGTAACCACCTGCCCGATGATCAGATCGGATGGGAATCCCCCGCCAAGCCCTGAAGTTAGGATGAGATCGCCTGGTTCCACCGTTGCGTTTTGGGAGATCATATCCAATGAAATATCGCCAGTGACCGAACCAAAAAGGATCGCGCTGGTATCCGCTTTTTGTAAAAAGACATTAACAGCCGATGCGGGGTCTGTTATTAGTTGGACACGGGCAGCATCTGCAATGACGGCATCGATACGCCCCACCAAACCCTGGTTTGTTACAACAGGCATACCGCGCAGAATTTCATCATTAGAGCCACGATTGATGATGATGTAATGAAGGAACGGACTTGGGTCGCGTCCGATGACTGTTGCTGCTTTATACGTACTTTCGGGGTTTGAGCGGGAAAAATCCACCAGCGCGGCAAGGATCTCAGTTTCATTCACACGCTGCTGCATTTCGATCAATTGTGCTTGCAGTTGCGAAACCTGTGTTTCAAGTTCAGCGTTGCGTTGGCGTAGTGAAACAATGTCGCGCGGAGCAGTTACAAAATCTTGAAAACCAAGGAAACGGGTGGACACCCAGGTCTGGATCTCGATCAACACATCACTAAATTGACGCGAAGCAGACCCTAAATATCCGCCAAGCGCCAATGCCAATATTCCGCCCATGATGAGAAAAATGATCGTAGTTTGTAAAGAACGGGAATTCATAATTTATTTGTCCCTGAAAACAGGGGGCGGTAGCAAAATGAGCTACGCAATATGACGGGTACTGCCGCGTTCCAAACCAACCAGATAACGCGCCAGCACATCAAAGTCTTCAAAGATCATAGCGGCGCCGCGCGCCACACAGGTAAGCGGGTCTTCTGCGACCCAAACGCGTAATTTCAATTCATCGGTCAGGCGTTCTGCCAAGCCTTGCAACAAAGCACCACCACCCGCCAGACAAATCCCAATATCCATCAAGTCAGAGACGATCTCAGGGGGGATTTCATCAAGCGCATCGCGGACAGTGTCGATGATGACCTGCACTGAACCAGAAAGCGCCTCACGGATCTCGACCGATGAGACTTCCACGGTTTCGGGCAGACCTGTCACCAGATTTCTTCCACGTACTTCCATCGTTTTTTCGGTGTGCAAAGGATAGGCGGAGCCGATCTGCCATTTGATCTGTTCGGCAATGCCCTGACCGATCAACAGGTTGTATTTATTGCGGAGGTATTGAACAACGTCCTGGTCCATTTCGTCGCCAGCCACGCGCAGGGAGCGGGACGCAACCACGCCGCCTGTAGACATGACCGCTACTTCAGTCGTGCCGCCGCCGATGTCCACCACCATCGAGCCGCGAATCTCTCCAATCGGCAGACCAGCTCCGATCGCAGCCGCGATCGGTTCTTCGATCAACATAGCCTGACGCGCGCCAGATGCCATCACAGCATCATAGACAGCACGCTTTTCCACTTCCGTTACACCTGTGGGCAAACCAACGATCACACGCGGACGCGGTAGAGGAACGACACTTTGTTCGTGTACCTTGCCGATAAAATATTCAAGCATCACACGAGTAACGTCAAATTCCGC
>VGOX01000162.1 GCA_016875755.1 Chloroflexota bacterium | reverse complement strand
CTCGCGACAACGCCCTTGCCTTCCGCTAATGGTTGGTGCAATCAACCTCCATAAGGGTCTTTCACCCTCTAGCCAACGCCCATGCTGGGCGCACAACAGGAGAGTGTAAAATGTCTTTACCGAAAACGATTTCTGGTTGGTGTATGTGGTTGTACTTCCTGTGGATTGGCATCGGTGCTTTTGTAGCGCTCCCGATGGCTGGAACGATTGCAGGAATCCTCGCCCTGGGTTATGCCATCTTCGCCTTGCTCGGCAAATAAAACCCCTTTATAAAAACACAACCTCCCACTTGGGAGGTTGTGTCATTTAATACGACTATGCGGGGTTATGAAGGAGAAATCTTCTCAAACACTTCGGGGCAATACTTCTGCACCATCTCGCTCGAAAGCCCATTCTCCTTGCAGATCTCCGCGTACAGATCCACAGAGGGACGTCTGATTCTCTTTTGGGTATCGATATCCAATCCCCACAGCCCGAAGCGCTGCGTCCAACCACGCTCCCATTCGAAATTATCCACCAACGACCAGTGGAAATATCCCTTCACGGGCCAGTTGAAATTGACCGCGCGCCAGACCTGATGCAAATGCTCCGCCAGATAGCGCGGACGCAGGTGATCGTCAAAATCCTCCACGCCATTTTCGGTGATGATGATCGGCAGGTTGGGGTAGGTGCGATTGATCCATTTGATCGAGTCGTAAATCCCTGTAGCGATATTGGCGATCATGCCTGTGTCGCTCATGTCTGCATCTTTAGGATACCCGCCATTCGAAAACATTTCACCGGGCTTGGTGATATCAAACCAGACCGTATCCACCGAGTAATAATTCAAACCGAGAAAATCCTGCGTACCCTTCGCTTCGGGGATGTTCTGATTGCCCAGCGGTGACTTCATCACCCCCGTAGAGATCGCAGACGGAAAGCCCATATTGACGCCGTTATAGCGGATGTTACGCATCAACCTGTCCAATGGCGACCAACTCACACGTGGAACCATTGGGCGGTAATGCAAGGCATATCCCACACGGGACTCAGGCTGCAATTCATGGATGGCGCGATACGCGGCAGCATGTCCCTTGATCATGTTACCCAACACGCGCATCGCCTGTTTCAAATCCTTTTTACCGGGCGGGAATGCGCCAATGCCATAGCCGCTTAATGCATACACATTCGGCTCGTTGATCGTCACCCACAGGTTGGTGTATTCCTTCAACGCATCCACCACTTTGCGGACGTATTTCTCGAACAGCGGCACGATCTCTTCTGACTCCCATGCTCCGCGCTCCATGACCCATAACGGGTCAGTGAAATGATGCAACGTAACTAAAGCTGTCATATTGCGTTCCCGCAATCCGCGCAGCATGAGGCGGTATTTTTCCAACGCCTCCTCATCCCACGAATCAGGCGTCGGTTGAATACGGCTCCACTCCAGCGAGAAGCGATGCGCGTTCTGTCCTGTTTCAACAGCGCGGTCAAAATCCTCGCGCCAGCGTCCGCCCCACCAATCCGCCGCCGCACCAGACTTATGTACGGTATGCCCCGCTTCCTCCCATGCGTGCCAGTTGTTGTTGGTGTTATTACCCTCCACCTGATGCGACGCCGTCGCCGTCCCCCACAAAAATCCTTTTGGAAAATGATACGTTTCCTTGGGCATGATGTTCTCCTGAATAATGTCATTGCGAAGGTGATGCACTTCGCCCGAAGCAATATCCCCATAACCTGAAGGTTGCTTCGCTCCGCTCGCAACGATATTTATTTGCGATTCAAATACGCCAGATACAACGCCACCGACCCCGCCACAGCAGCATTGAGCGATTCAATATATCCGCGCATCGGAAGTTTCAACACGATGTCGCATTTCTTGCGAGTGAGTTCATGCAGACCTTCCCCCTCCGAACCGACGACGAGTCCCACAGCGCCTTTCAGATGACGAGAACCCGCATCGACCTCCGCCCCGGCTTGGTCCAACCCTACGAGCCAGACGTTTGCATCCTTGAGAGCATCCATCGCCTGCGAAAGATTCGACTTGGCGATCAGCATGTGCTCACTCGCCCCCGAAGACGCATTCACCGCTGACGGAGTGACCTCCACCGAGCGCGCCAACGGAATAATGATGCCATGCACACCAACAGCCTCCGCTGTGCGAATCAGTGTGCCGAAATTCTGCGGGTCTTGCAATGAGTCAAGCAGAAGAATGAACGGCGGTTCATCTTTGATGCCATCCAAAATCTCGACCAAATCAGAATACGGGTAGCCGCTGACCTCAGCGATGACACCCTGATGATGCTGATTGACCTTGTCCAGCCGTCCGCGCGGCACACGGTTGACCTTGATCTTCTGTTGCCCAGCCAATTTAACGATCTCCGCCAGTTTGCCTTTCTCCTGTGCCCCTTCGGCAATCTCGACGGAAAATATCTGCCTGCGTTTGGCACGCAGGGCTTCATGAACGGCATTTCGGGAGTAGATGAATTCTTTCATATCGCCCCTGATTATAATTGGCAATTGTCAATGGATAATTGATAATTGCCAAATGGAGGAGTTTATGAAAAGCAATGTCGTGAAGGAAAAATCCTTTGAGTTTGCCATACGATCCGTTAATTTATATAAATTCTTATCAGAGGAGAGGAAGGAATTTGTTTTATCGAAGCAGGTGCTGCGTTCTGGCACTGCCATTGGCGCATTGGTACGGGAAGCAGAGCAGGCTGAAAGTAGGAAGGATTTTATTCACAAATTAGCGATTGCCTTGAAAGAAGCCAATGAAACCGAGTACTGGCTTGAACTATTACACAAAACAGATTACATCAGTATTGATGCTTTCAAATCCATGCACAAGGATATTGTTGAGCTACTAAAGCTGCTTATAAGCATTATCAAGACCAGTAAAAAATAATTGGCAATTATCAATTGATAATTGCCAATTACGGTTATCCCCATTTCCAGGTGGTGCCGTCCTTGCTGTCTTCGATGGTCACGCCCAATTCTTTGAGTTGGTCGCGGATCTCATCGGAGCGCTTCCAGTTTTTGTCTTTGCGGGCTTGGGTGCGTTCGGCGATCAGGGCTTCCACTTGGGCTTCGTCTTCGCTGGAGCCTTTTTTGTCTTCGAGTTTCAAACCGAGCACGCCAGCCAATTCACGGAAAACTTTCTGCACAGGCTCGAGTTGTGCATTGGTCGCGCCGTTGTCACGGGCGGTGTTGATGGCTTTGACCAGTTCGAACAGCGCGGCAACTGCGCCTGCGGTGTTGAAGTCACTGTCCATGGCTTCGGTGAAGTTGGTTTGGGCGGTGACGCGGGTGGAGTCGAGCACGGAGAATGCGTCAGTGGCGAGTCCGCTTGCCGAAGCAGAAGCAGGCTTGAGCGCAGACTTGAGGCGCTCGACGTTCTTTTCGGCGGCGTCCAATGTGTCATCATTGAACAATAGCGGGGCGCGATAGGTCCCATTCAAGACCAGCATGCGCATGATATCGGACGAACGTTTGGAGAGAAATTCTTTGATGCTGATGATGTTGCCGAGGCTCTTGGACATTTTTTCGCCGCCGAGTTGCAGCATGCCGTTATGGATCCAGTAGTGCGAAAAATCTTTGCCAGTGTAGCATTCGCTTTGGGCGATTTCGTTTTCGTGATGCGGGAAGATGAGGTCGTTGCCGCCACCATGGATGTCGATCTGTTCGCCGAGTTCGGCGAGGTTCATGGCGGAGCATTCGATGTGCCAGCCGGGGCGGCCTTTACCCCAGGGGCTGTCCCATGAAATTTCGCCTTCCTTCGCGGCTTTCCACAACGCGAAATCCATTGGGTGGGTTTTGGCTTCATCGACTTCGATGCGCGCGCCCGCCTGCATATCGTCGAGCTTGCGCCCAGAGAGACGGCCGTAATCATCATCGCTGGTGACGCTGAAATAGACGTCGCCATTCGATGCGGCGTAGGCATGTCTTTTTTGGATCAGCCCTTCGATGAATTGGATGATGAGCGGCATGGTGGTACTGACCTGCGGGTTGGAAGTGGCAGGCAGAACATTGAGGCTTTTCAGGTCGGCGGCGTAGTCAGCGATATAACGCGCTGAAAGTTTCAGCGGGTCTTCGTTAAGTTGTTTGGCGCGGTTGATGATCTTATCGTCCACATCGGTGTAGTTCATCACGTGCTTGACTTTGTAACCGCGATATTCAAGATAACGGCGGATGATGTCGAACACGATGGCAGACATGGCGTGCCCGACATGCGCATCGTTGTAAACAGTGACACCGCAGACATACATCTTGACGAGGTTCGGTTCAAGCGTCTGGAATTCTTCGGTTTTACGAGTGAGGGTATTATAGATTTTCAGCATGAGTTCTCTTAAGAGGTGCAGAAGTTCAAATGTTAGGTAGGATGGCAGTTATTTTATCCTACCTTATCAAATAAAAACAAAACAGGACGCCTCTCGACGCCCTGTTCACTGGTCATTGTTTCCTGATCATTTTCTTCCGCGTTTTGCGTTCTCTTCATCCACACGCCCGAAGATCATGCGTCCCGCAGCGGTCTGGAGCACTTTGGTGATGTTCACTTCCATGTATTCACCAATGTACTCCTTGCCATTCTCTACCACGACCATAGTGCCATCGTCCATGTAGCCGACGCCCTGACCATGCTCCTTGCCTTCCTGCATGATGTTGATGCGCAGCCCCTCACCCGGCAGCACAACGGATTTGACTGCGTTGGCGAGTTCGTTGATGTTGAGTACGGTCACGCCCTGAATTTCGGCAATGCGGTTGAGGTTGTAATCGTTGGTGAGAATGGGGCTCTTGAGCTGTTTGCCAAGCACCACCAGTTTATCGTCCACTTCACGCACGCCTTCCACGTTGATATCCGAAATACGGACGAGCAGGTTGGGCAATTTTTGCAGTTCAGCGAGCACTTCCATGCCGCGGCGTCCGCGCTGACGGCGCATCCCATCAGGTGAGTCAGCGATGTATTGGAGTTCGTTCAGCACAAAGCGGGGAATGAGGAGCGTGCCGGGCAGGAAGCCTGTCTTGGCAATATCAGCCACGCGACCGTCGATGATGACGCTGGTATCGAGGAGGATGGTGCGGTTGAGGTTGTTCCACGCGGAAGACCCGCCGCCTTCGCTTCGTCCGCTCAGGGCGCTGAGTAATCCCATGATGTCACCCTGACGCATGACGAACAGCGAAACGCCAAAATACGAAAAGATCATCACACCAATAAAAGGCAGGATTTGCCCCAATGGTTCGGGCAGCAGGGAAAGGGGGAATGCCAGTAATGCGGCAATGAGCAAACTAACGACCAGACCTGTCAGCCCTGCAAATAAACTTTCCGCCGACAGGCGTCCCAACAGGGCTTTCATTGCGCGGGCTGGGCGGGTGGTAAAGTATGGAGTTAGGATCAAACCCGTCAGTGCGCCGACCAGGCTAAAGAGCAGGGTGGTGCGAGCAGCATCCTCTGGGTTAAATCTTGCAAGCTCAAATCCCCAAAATCCCCCGACAATGGACAGGCCGATCATAAAAATAATACGAAGAATAAATTCAAAACTCATCAATAACTCCTTAATGAAAATGATATTCAAATGATGTTTCATCATAGCACGGCTGGATAGGTGCGTCAATTCTATTCGGTAATAATTCTCTAGTCACCTGACAGTTTACTCAACAAGAACATAGAGATAGCGAGAACGATTGAGAATGTAACAAGAACCGCTCAATTAGGCGCAAGCCAATTTGAAAAAGGCTCAAGTCGCGACGGTCTTTGCGATCGACAAGATGACGCAGACCAGATCGAATAGCGCGGCTGCCACTCGAAAGGAGCCAGGCATAGAGGAAAAC
>VGOX01000161.1 GCA_016875755.1 Chloroflexota bacterium | reverse complement strand
GATCTGCGCCACTCTTGGTGAACCGCCGGATGCGGACCCGCATGTCCGGTGGTGTGAGAGGGAGCGGTTAGCCGCCGCTCCCTACTCGATTGGGATATTCGGTATAGGGAGGGTTATTTCGTAAATTTCTTCTGCCACTCAAACAGCTTATTTAACGCTTCGATGGGGGAAAGCGCGTTGACATCCATGCCCTTCAGTTCATCCAGCAGCGGATTCGTCTCAGGGAACAACGCCACCTGCTGTGCCGACTGTGGGTTGATCTTCACGCCCCGCGCCGCTGATTTCTCAAGCTCCATCATGATCTCATTCGCACGCCCGATGACGGGGGAGGGCAGGCCCGCCAACTGCGCTACATGGATGCCATAGGATTTGTCCGCGCCGCCAGCGATGATCCTGTGCAGGAAGACCACCGTGTTGTCCGCTTCACTGACGGCGACATTGTAATTCCGTACGCCAGGCAGTAACTCAGCGAGTTGAGTCAGTTCGTGATAATGGGTTGCAAACAATGTCTTCGCGCGCAGTTGCGGATGATTGTGAATGTATTCGATGATGCCCCATGCAATCGAAAGTCCATCATACGTTGAGGTGCCGCGCCCGATTTCATCGAGGATCAGCAAGCTGCGCGAAGTGGCGTGGTGCAAAATATTCGCCGCCTCCACCATCTCCACCATGAAGGTGGATTGCCCGGCATGAATTTCATCCTGTGCGCCGATGCGGGTGAAGATGCGGTCAACGAGTCCGATCTTTGCCGAAGCCGCGGGTACGAACGCGCCCATCTGCGCCATTAACACGATCAATGCCGTTTGCCGCAGATACGTCGACTTGCCGCTCATGTTCGGCCCCGTGATGACGCGCACGATCTCGCCTTTTTCAAAGATGACATCATTGGGGATATAGCGATCCGACTTCAACAATTGCTCGACGACGGGATGCCGCCCCTCATGAATCTCCAGTTCGCTTCCTTCGTGGACCTGGGGCTTGGTGTACCCATTCAAAGCTGCCACTTCCCCCAGAGCGGACAGTACATCCAACTTTGCGATGGCTCTTGCCGTGGCAAGAATTTCGTTTGCTGCCTTCGCGAGTTCCCCGCACAATTCCTTGAATAAGCGGGTTTCAATTTCCTTGATGCGTTCTTCCGCGTTCAAGACCAGCGTTTCATATTCCTTCATCTCTGGTGTGATGAACCGCTCGGCATTGACCAGCGTCTGCTTGCGGATGTAATGCTCGGGGGCTTTATCGGCTGCTCCGCGTGAGATTTCGATGTAATACCCGAAGACCTTGTTGTAGCCAACTTTGAGAGTCTTGATGCCCGTCTTCTCTCGTTCCACCGCTTCAAGATTGGCGATCCACTCGCGGGCATGTTTCGAGGCGTCCATCACGCCATCCAGTTCTGCAGAGTAGCCAACACGGATAACTCCCGTGTTTTGCAGCGTAGCTGGCGGATCATCGTCAATCGCGTTTTGTAAAAGTAATAACTGCTCTCCGCAATCTGACCACGGTGTGCTGATGACTAATGACTGGTTACTAACTACTTGTTTTATCTTCGGCAGGTTGTCAAATGTCGAGCGCATCGCCACCAGATCACGCGGCTGGGCCTGAACTGTGATTACGCGATTGATGAGACGTTCCAAGTCTGCTAGCGGTTTCAATGATTCGCGCAGTTCTGCCCGAACCATGCCGTTTTGGACGAAATATTCCACGCCATTTTGCCGTTTGGTGATGCGTTCCGCGTTGAGCAAGGGCTGGCTGACCCATTGATGCATCATGCGTTTGCCCATTGGGGTAATGGTGGCATCGAGTGTACCGAGCAGGGAACCTTTGCGTTCACCTCGCAGGGTTTCGTCCAGTTCGAGGTTGCGGCGGGTGAAGGCGTCGAGGGTCATGAACTCGTTCAGGCTGTAGGAGCGCAATGAGTTTAGCAGGTTGAGCGCATCAGGCTGAGTTTCTTTGAGATATTGAATGATCGTCCCTGCCGCACGGACGGAGAGACTATTGGCTTTCAATCCAAATCCATCCAATGTGGAGGCTTTGAATTGAGTCAGTAAGACTTCGTTGCATTTGCCTGGCTCGAACTTCCATGCTGGCAGCGGCGTGCTGTGACCGATGACTCCGTCGGGGAGTTTTTGATTATCGGGGTGGATAATTTCAGCGGGATGTAAACGTGTCAATTCTGCGCGCAGGGCTTCGAGCGGAAGTTCGGTGACGGCGAATTCTCCAGTGGTGACGTCTGTATAAGCAACAGAGGCAATCGTCCCTGAGGAAGAAGCGGATGAATCCAAAATAACAGCAACGAGGTAGTTGTTCGCGTCCCCGGGCAGTAGGCCAGGTTCGGTGACTGTCCCCGGTGTGACCACGCGCACAACCTTGCGCTCGACCAATCCCTTGGCGGGAACTTCGCCGATCTGTTCGCAGATGGCGACATGATAGCCTTTTTCGATCAAGCGCGAGAGGTAATTTTCGACGGCGTGATAGGGAATGCCCGCGAGCGGAACGCGCACGCCGCCGCCGACAGGACGCGAAGTTAAAACGATATCGAGTTCGCGCGCGGTGATCCCGGCATCTTCGTCAAAGGTCTCATAAAAATCGCCGAGCCGAAAAAACAGAATGGCATCGGGATGTTTTTTCTTTTCTTCAAGGTATTGCCTGCGGACGGGGGTGGCATCTTCATTGGACATTCCCCGATTTTACTATACCCAGCGCAGTCGTAAATTGGGCTTCTCTGAATAATGGCAGTCATGGCGACACGGCGGCTTGAAAATTTGTCGCGGCCATCAGTGAAGCATGGAACCACGACTTGCTCGTGTCTATAGCGATGCGTGGGCGTTTATCGCCTATTGCGCTTCATTTGCATTATGATTTTCTAACTCTTCCGCAACCATGCCGCTTATGACTGCGGGCATTCTACGAGCGAATGACTTGGGCTATAATTCTGCCCGCATTCAATTAACCATTCGCCGCAAACCGCAAAGACAGTGCGGATGTGGCAATTTCTTAGGAGCATAAAATGTATAAACTTGTATTGGTCCGTCACGGACAAAGTACTTGGAATCTCGAAAATCGTTTCACAGGCTGGACGGATGTCGACTTGACCGATCTCGGACGGGCGGAAGCCGCTGAAGCGGGTGCGTTGTTAAAAGAGGCTGGTTATGATTTTGATATTGCCTACACCTCCGTTTTGAAGCGCGCCATCAAAACCCTTGGAATCATTCAGGATGTGATGGATCTGAACTGGCTGCCCGTCGTCCGTGCCTGGCAGTTGAATGAACGTCACTATGGTTCCCTGCAAGGCTTGAATAAAGCGGAGACTGCGGAAAAGTTTGGCGAAGATCAGGTAAAGGTTTGGCGGCGTTCGTATGATGTTCCGCCCCCAGCCTTGGAAATGACCGATGAACGCCACCCCAAATTTGACCGACGCTACGCCTCATTGACCACCGAACTGTTGCCAGCCACCGAGTCGCTTAAGATTACGCTGGATCGGGTTCTCCCTTATTGGAATTACACGCTTGCGCCTGAGATCAAATCGGGCAAACGCGTACTCGTCGTTGCGCATGGAAATTCCATCCGTGCAATGGTGAAATACCTCGACAATGTCTCCGAAGCCGACATCACTGAACTGAATATCCCAACCGGCCTGCCCCTGATCTATGAACTCGATGCCGACTTGAAACCCATCCGCAATTACTACCTCGGCGACCCCGAAGAAGCCGCAAAGAAAGCCGCCGCCGTTGCGAATCAAGCTAAAGCGAAGTAGATTGTTTGTAATTGATATGTCAAAATATTATAAAAAGGCAGATTTGTGGATGCTGTTTCTTATAAGCGCATTCCCCTTGCATGTATGGACTTTGCTGCTGGCTTTTAGGGATTTTTCCTGGCTTACCGAGCGGACAAATTTATGGGACGCTATCGGCGTACTTTCCTATGGATTGATATACGCCCTGTTTGGTTGTTTTGCCTATTTTGCTTGTCTTTCGTTCCCCGCGAACGATAACGGTGTGGAATGAGATAACGGATCGCATTTCTTTATTAATGACGATGTACCTGCCTCTGGATTTTGCGGCGTTGTGCATAATCGTGTATCGAAATGTGCAAGGAGCGTCGGAATGAAATCTGGTGTTAGCAGGCGTGACTTCTTGAAGTTGGCGGGTGCTTTTCCTGTAGGGATGGCGGCGTCTCAATTGTCAAGACAGATGAATATCAAACAATTGGACGGAAAAAAGAACGTCATTATTGTGGTGGTTGACGCGCTGTCTGCGTACAATATGTCGCTATATGGGTACGGCAGAGATACCACTCCCGTTATCAATAAGCTTGCTGAGCGCGCAGTGGTGTACCATAATCATTATGCTAGCAGCAATTACACCTCCCCGGGAACGGCCTCCATATTGACCGGCGCTCTTCCGTGGACTCATCGTGCCCAGCAGCCGAACAGTAAGGTCATTCCTCAGTTTAGGGATAAATCCGTCTTTTCCCTGTTTGATGATTATCATCGCATGGCGTATTCTCATAACGAGTGGGTGAACACCTTGTTTGAAGCCTTCAAAAAGGATATCGACGAATGGGTTCCTCGATTACAGTTATGTTTGTATTCCTCTGATGCCGTGATCCAAAAGTTTTTCGGCAACGACAAGGATATCTCCTCTGTTTCCTGGGCGCGAAATGCGAAGGTCAATGAGGAGGGCTATGCCTATTCTCTTTTCCTCTCCCAAGTGTTATCCTATTTTGAAGAGAGGGAATTTGCTGGGTATAAATCTGAATTTCCCCGCGGATTGCCCACCTCCAATACAGATAATGGTTTTCTGCTTGAACATGCCGTTGACTGGCTGGCGGATCGTGTGATCAATTTGGATGAGCCGGCATTCGGATATTTTCAGACTACTAAATATCCAGGGTGCTGACGCGGCCAATGCTATTTCATCCGTTCTTATGAAACATGAGGCCTTTTCGGGCCCCTATTTATGCCTTGGGCCAGACCTGGTGATTGGATATGCACAAAATTACCGTGCCTCAGCAGAAACAGGCTTGGGGAAAGCTCCCGCCGCTTCATTGGAAGTCAACACTGACCACTGGGGCGCTGACCATTGCATCAATTCGGATCTAGTACCCGGGGTCTTGTTTGCCAATCGCGATGTTGCCAACATCCCCGATGTTTCCTTCCGCGACATCCCCTTCCTGATGATCAATAAACATATGGATCAGTCTCATCTCAAACCGCCTTCCGAACAAACCCGTCGTGGGCAGGAGAATATTGAGGAGCGTCTGAAGGGGTTGGGCTATTTGTAATATGTTCAAAAAACTCTTTTCACGCAATTCATCAGCCCCAAAGAAAAAAGTTATCGCAATTTCAGGCCTGCCCCGTTCTGGGACTTCCATGATGATGAAAATGCTTGCGCAAGGCGGTGTTCCCATTGTCATGGATGGGCAACGCGAAGCAGACGAAGATAACCCAAATGGTTATTTTGAGATCGAGTTGAGCAAGAAGTTAAAGGATGGCGAGATCCGTTGGGTGTACGAAGCGCAAGGGAAGGCAGTCAAGGTTATTTCTTATCTGCTTGAGTACCTGCCCGGCGACCTGACGTATGACATTATTTTTATGGAACGTGAGATCCACGAAGTGCTCGCTTCCCAAAAGAAAATGCTAGCCCGTCGCGGTGAGGTTTCCAGTATTTCTGATGAAGAAATGGAAGCGCAATTTCGCGATCATCTGAAGGCTGTAAAATACTCGATAGTTGTATTTTAGCGTTTTCTAGATAAACGTGATACCCTGAGCAAATTCTGTTCGCTGGAAAAAGCCGATGCAACTTCCAATAATC
>VGOX01000160.1 GCA_016875755.1 Chloroflexota bacterium | reverse complement strand
GATTGCCCTATCTTTTGCTTGAAGAGATACTCAGCTTTATTGGTGGTGTCTTGGTTTCGTAGTCAAACTCTCTGGATAGTGATAATGTGTTAAACATTGAGACGCCGTTAACAGAAGCAACTGCAATTGATTTTTCGTCTTTTGATAGCTCAGCATATAAAATAGAACCGGAGCCTACTGAATGCATATTTTTGATCATTATTCATCTCCTAGGAAATGGCACTCTTTTATGCCTTCCCATCTTCCACCTTGAACTCAATAATGCGATCTAGGCGAAACGTACGCTCGGTATATAAAATGTCGTTGCGAGGAGGGCTCTTGCTCTTTCCGACGACGCAATCTCTATTATGGAAAGAAGACTGCTTCGGCTAAGAACAAGTGCGCCTCGCAGTGACATTATTCCTTCCCATTTTCCACCTTGAACTCAATGATGCGATCGAGGCGAAAGGTGCGCTCGGCGGCGCGGGTGTGGCAGTGGGCTTGCAGGTAGATGTAATCTGCCAGCCCGATGACTTCCTTGGGTGTGACCCAGCGTTCGGAGGTCTCGCCGTCCTTGTCCATGTATTTGATGAACAGGCGTTTGCCGCTGTAGATCGCTTCGCTCAATTCGGTGGGCAGGTACACGCCTTCCTGAGGCCAGGCGGGTGAGTTGTAAATGCCGATGAAATCGTCCAGCGACTTGCCGATGGCCTTGAGCGAATCGGTCATGGCGAAGAACAGGTTCTTCATCGTCAGCGCATCTGCGAGAGCTTGCGAGCCGCCCAGGTTGGTGGTCACGCTGAAATCCTGCGCGAGATGTTTCAGGCTGTATGACGGCAATTCATAGAACTGGCGCGACATCAGCAGCGTGTCGATGAGATTGGGGAATTCGATGGTGCGATCCAGTTTGCGATATTCATTGTCGAGGAATTGGATGTCAAATTTTGCATTGTGACAGACAATCACCGCATCTTTTAATAACGGGTCGAGTTGCTCGGTGATCTCTGCGAATTTCGGCGCCGCGGACAGTTTTGACCCGTCCAGATGGTTGACATGAACTGCCGAGGGTGAAAGAGTCCGCTCGGGGTTGATGAGCAGGTCAACGGTCCCTTTGATGCGTTTGCCTTCGGTCAGCACAACTGCGATCTGGCAGATTCTGTCCCCGAACCAGGGGGAAAGTCCAGTAGTTTCGATATCCAAAAAAGCGAAGCGGGCATTTGCGATGTTAAACATAATTGGCGCACCTTGTGAGTGCGCCAATCTTACCACTTTTGATTTTCATGTCATTGCCTGTACCGCCGTTCGCTGCGCGAAGACGCAGTGCGCAGGCACGCGTGCGAGCGACCGCTCTTGTTTTTTGGCGGCGAAGCAATCTTTAGCTTTGGGGAGATTACTTCGGGCAAGAACAAAACCGCCCTCGTAATGACATTAACCTCGTCTGCGTTGGATGATGCTATACACCGCCAATCCCAATGCGACAATTGCCGCGGCCCAGGCACTGTTGGCGACCAACGGTTCGGCGGCTTGTTTCATGGCAATGCCAATGAACGACCAGACGAAGACGAAGGTATACGCAGAGTCGCGGCGGGTGAGGGTCATCAACAGCCCGACGACGCTGGCGACCACCAACATGATGACCGCCCAAACCTGCGGTGCGATGCCGAAGCCGTCCCAGTTGATCAGGTAGAGATAGTCGGTGATGTTGGCGATGGTGGCAACACTGACCCAGCCGAGATACACGCTGAAGGGAATATCCACGCTCCATTTTTCGGCGGTGCTCACGGGCGTGAGACCCACGTTCAAACGCAGGTAGCTGACGATCAGTGTGGCAAGCAAGGCAAGCATGACGATCACGCTCAAGCCGAAGGCGTTGTAATGCCAGCAGAATAACCACGCGGCGTTGAAGACTCCGCTCAGGGCGAAGGCATAGCCCAACTTCCGCAGGCGTGGACTTTCCTTTTCAGCGGCGCGATATTGAAAGAGCGCGAAGGCGATCCAGCCGATATAGATGACGCCCCAAATGGCGAAGACATAACCCGCAGGGACGAAATACACGAGGAAGCGGTCTGAAATTTCGCCTGTGTTCTGTCCGTTGAGGGGCAGGGTGCTGGCGAGGATGTTGACCGCAAGGGCAAGCGCTACAGAGAGCGCATTAAGTAATTGACGTACCGAGTCTTTTGACATGAAGTCCTCCAATTCAAATTTGTGTTGCAGAGACATTTACAGGATACGACTTCTTACTGTCAATTGCTATCACGAGTTATTTTGCGGTATGTAGATTCCGTGCCGCCAAATTCCGCCCGCCGACCCAGGCTCCCACCGCCGTACCGATGATCGAAAGCAGGAACATCAGCAGCACGACCATCTCGAAACGCCCCTGCATGATGACGGTCAGGATGAGAATATCCAACGCTAAAACACTGGCGCGAAACGCCTCAGGGATGAAGACTCCCAGCATGCCGAGCAGTGCGCCGAAAAGCATGCCTGTGTATGCGCCCGTGCTCACGCCGCCTGTCGTCCCTGCCGTGCGGACGGTGAGCGCACCTGTGAGTGCGCCTGTTAACACGCCGAATGCGATGCCCCACAGTGCGCCGAATTGCACGCCGCTCCAACTGGCGCTGAGCGCACCTGTCACCGCGCCGAGGACCGCACCGAAGAAGATTCCCAACAGACCGCCGAAGAGACTGCTTTTTACATAAAGCGATTGATCTGACATTTTTGTTTTTCCTTGGTTGATTTGCGCCGCAATTGTACCCTGCCGATTTTCGCAAATCAGATACAATCGGAAAACCTCAATATGGATGACGGAGAAATAAATGAACAATCCTGAATTGAACGAAGATTTCGATGAGCGCCCAACCTTCAACGAAGACATCGACACCGCAGCCATCGAAAATTCCGTGCGTGCCATGCTCACGGCGTTCGGCGAAAACCCCGACCGCGAAGGTTTGCAAAACACACCCAAGCGCGTTGCACGCATGTACCCCGAACTGCTCAGCGGCTATCGCACCGATGTGCATAAACTCGTAAACGGCGCGATCTTCAACGTCACCTATGATGACATGGTCATTGTGCGCGATATCGAATATTTCAGTCTGTGCGAGCATCACATGCTGCCATTCATGGGACGCGCCCACGTCGCCTACATCCCCAGCGGACAAGTGATCGGTCTCTCGAAAATTCCCCGCATTGTGGATATGTTCGCCCGCCGCCTGCAAGTGCAGGAACGCATGACCCGTCAGATCGCAGATTTTCTGCACGACCTGCTCAATCCGCAGGGCGTGGCGGTTGTAGTCGAAGGCTTGCATTTATGCGCTATGATGCGCGGCGTAAAAAAGCACGATGCCCGTATGACCACCTCCGCCATGCTCGGCAGTTTCCGCAAAAGCATCAACACGCGGCAGGAATTTTTGGATCACTTGAATCGCGGCGCGGAACCGCTCAGGATATAACCACGTCTTCGCGCTTCTTGATCCACACCTGCACCTGCCCAGCCACCAGCGACAGACTCGCCCCCAAAATTGGGTGACAGAAATTCGGCAGCAACTCCGCCAATGGCACGATGACAAAGGCATGTTCCCACGTCTGTGCATTGTGCGGAGTTTCGTTAAATAACACAATATCAATATCAATGGGACGCGGCGCGTTCTTATCTTTTCCGCGTACGCGTCCCATTTTTGATTCGATCGGGCGGATGACCTGTTCCTTGAACTCAGCAGGGGAAAGCGGCGAGCGCATCAACACACAGGCGTTCAAAAAATTTGGCCCATCATAGCCAACAGACTCCGTCTCCCAAACGGACGAAACCGAGTCCACGATTCCCGCTTCTCGCAAAAATTCCACTGCCCTCGGAAGATTATTCTCAGCCTCTACATTCGAGCCGAGGTCAAGATATACGTGATGCAATTCATTCGCCACGTTTGCGCTCAACCTCCACCCCAACCGATTTGGCGAAGCGCACCGCGCCAGGCTTCTCAACACGTACCACAACCTTCTTCACCAAATTCTCTTCGAGACAAATTCTCGCAAGGTCATTTGCCAGCGCTTCCACCGTCAACCGTTGCGCGGTTTCGGCATGTGTTTGCACTTTCTTCGCCAATGCGCTGTAATCCACGCAGTCGTTGATGTCGTCCGTTTCGGCAGCGCGGATCGTGTCAGTGTAGATCGTCACGTTGATGAGAATATCCTGCTCCTTCTCCCGCTCCCACTCGCGAATACCGATAATGCCGCGCACCAATAAATCTTTGATAAATACTTTGTCCATAGGATCTCCTGCAGTTTTGTTTATGACGATAGACGATAGACGATGGACCATCGTCCGTCGTCCATCGTCTATCGTCCGTTCTACACCAAATGCCTGCCGCCGTCGAGGTGGATGATCTCACCTGTGATATAGGCTGGACCTGCCAATAAAAATAATAGCGCATCTTCTACTTCCTGCGCTTCGCTCCACCGTTTGGCTGGGACTGCTTCGATGATTTTTTCATTCGCTGATGAACCATCCGCAGGCGGCAGGATGGCTCCCAGCGCCAGCCCGTTGACGGTGATGTTGGGCGCGAGCGCGATTGCCAGTGATTTCGTCATCGCCGCCAATGCGGATTTTGTAACGGTGTAAGGGAAGTGGTCTGCGTCCGGACGCAATGCCCGCCAATCGAGAATGTTGACGATGCGCCCTGCACCCGTCTGTTTGGCAAATGCCTGACTAAGCAAAAACGGTGCGGTGAGATTGATACTCAGATGGCGATTCCAATCGTCGAGTGTGGTGTCTGGCATGGATAGCGGCTCGAAGATGGCGGCGCTGTTGACCAACCCATACAACGGGCTCAGTTCATTGGCGCGTCCGATTAATTGAGAAACTTCATCCGCGTGGGAGAGGTCAGCAGCGAGTACCCAGGCTTGAGGTCCGAGTGAGGCGATTTCGTCCCGCACAGATTCTGCTTCTTGATGTGAATGTCCATGATGGAGGATGACATCCGCACCCGCACGTCCGCATGCGAGGGCGAAGAGACGTCCCACCCGTCGGGCGGCGCCTGTAACGAGAATGGTCTTCCCTTGCAAATCGTTCATGCGGCGATTGTATCATTTTCAAATACGACCAACTTTATCCTGTTCTTGACTTCGTTTTTTGAAGGTGATACGATTATTTGGTCTTTTCAACCCCAACTCAGAAAGGTGTAAAGGTGACCATGAATCAGACTGTACCAAACTACACAGGAGACATCGCCGCACAGCACATTGATCCCTCGCAGGAATATTCCGCCGAGAATCAGGAGATCGAGTTTTCGAAGGAACAACATGCCATTTGGGCAGACTTGTTCGCGGGGGTGCATCAGCCGTACTTGCTGGAGCATATTTGCCAGGAATGGAAAACGGGCATGGAGTTGTTACAGCTTGACCCGAAAGGCATTTCGACTGTGGCGCATTTGAATGACCGCATCACGCCGCGCTCGGGCTGGCACATCGAGCGGACGGTGGTGCGCTACACTCTCGCCGATGATTGGTACAAGAAGTTCGCACAGCGCATTTTCCTCATTACCGATTATTTACGCACCCGCGACCAGATGGAGTTTACGCCCGAGCCTGATATGTTTCACGACATTTTCGGGCATCTGCCATTCCTCACGCAAAAGTTCTATGCGGATATCGAGGATAAGTTTGCACCCGCATACATGAAAGCGACAACGGAAGAGCGCGAAGTCATCAAGCGGTTGGCCTGGTACAGCACCGAATTCGGTCTGATCGTACAGGACAACCGCTTCAAAGTCTTTGGGGCGGGCATCATTTCGGGGCGCAAGGAATTGACGCGCACCATCATGGAGTTCTACCGCCTTGGGCGTGATAATGTGA
>VGOX01000159.1 GCA_016875755.1 Chloroflexota bacterium | reverse complement strand
CGTGGTTTCTTTTTTCGTTTTTTCGGTGCGCTGGCTACACTCCCGGCTGGTTTTCAGCCCAAGTTTTGGCTATTAAAGAACGGCTTCTTGCAGAGGACTCAGTGGTAATACTATTTATATTTTGATTTACCAACCACCTCCTTTCTATCTGGATTAACGAATAGCCTGTTCAGTTTCTGCATCGAAGATATGGAGTTTGTCCATATCGAAAATGACCTGGACACTGTCGCCGACGCGTTTGTGTGAACGCGGATCGACACGGGCGATGAAGGTATTTTTTCCGCTGACAAGATACAGGAAGGTCTCATTGCCCATCAATTCGGTCACATCCACCTTGGTGGTGACTTTTTCGCCGTGAATGTTGGGCGGCGCGAATTCAGGGTCATGGATGTTTTCGGGGCGAATGCCGAAGATCACATTCTTTCCGTCCATGCTTTTGTAAGGGGCAGACAAATTATCCGGCACTGCCACCTGGAAATCACCCGTATCCACGGTGACTTTTCCGCCGATCACGCTTAACTTGGCGGGGAAGAAGTTCATGGCAGGCGAGCCAATGAAACCAGCTACAAAGATATTATTCGGATGATCGTACAGGTTTTGAGGGGTATCCAACTGTTGCAGATCGCCTTTGTTGATGACGGCGATGCGGGAAGCCATCGTCATGGCTTCGGTCTGGTCATGGGTCACATAGATGAAAGTGGTCTGCAAGCGTTGATGCAACTTGCTGATCTCAGCGCGCATTTGCACACGAAGTTTTGCATCCAGGTTCGAAAGCGGTTCATCGAACAGGAAGACCTTCGGCTCACGGACAATGGCGCGTCCCACTGCCACACGCTGACGTTGACCGCCCGATAGCTGGCGCGGTTTGCGGTCGAGCAGGTGGGTGATGTCGAGAATCGTCGCAGCTTCATCCACGCGCCGCTTGATCTCATCCTTTGGTGTCTTGCGCAATTTGAGACCAAAAGCCATATTGTCATAGACAGACAGATGGGGGTACAAAGCATAAGATTGGAAGACCATGGCAATGTCGCGGTCCTTCGGCGCCACATCGTTCACTACGCGATCACCAATGGCGATCTCACCCGCAGTGATTTCTTCCAAGCCAGCCAACAGACGCAGGGCGGTGGTTTTACCACAGCCTGATGGACCAACCAGCACCAAGAACTCCTTGTCTTGCACTTCAATGTTGAGGTCTTTAATGATCGTCAGGTCACCGAATTTCTTTACTATTTTTTTGAACGTAACGTTTGCCATGAGAATCCTCCAGTCTTAAGAATATGGTGAAATTATTATAACCATAACGGCATTTTTGCCCTATGGTTTTTAAATAAGACTTAGTTGCATGGTCAAACAAAGCGCGGTGGAAGAGGCTCACTTTTTCCATTTTTCGCCGAAACGAATAAGCCTAGAATGGCGGCAATGTTCCCGCGGCTGTCAGCCAGCGAAATGCGGGAGGGCGTTCCGAGGAGAACCGCATCGCACATATCCTCCACTTCTCCCAGATACAATTCCTGCCCTTTGATCTTGATCGTCTCTATGGTATCGCCGCGAGTGAGCGTGATCTCGCTTTTTACGCCTGGCTTGAACGGGACGGGGATTTTGAGAACTGCATCTGACCCGATGATTTCCATATAACTGCGGAATGGAGATGTGAACCCGCAATCGAATTGCGCATGGACTCCGTTCTCAAAACGCAGCTGCCCAAAGAAGGATTCATCGCTTCCTTCCTCGCCTGTAACCTGCCAGCCAGATACTTCAACAGGTTCCAACCCTGTGAGCATTCGCACATACGAAATGGGATAACAGCCCACGTCCCATAAACTGCCGCCACCCATCTCTTTGAAGTTGCGGTAATTTCCCTCGCGGTTCAATGTGAATGTAAACGCGCCTTTGATCAGTTGTAGTTTTCCCAATGCACCGCCATCCACCAGTTCTTTCATTTTCAACGTTTGCGGATGATGACGATACATAAATGCTTCTGCCAAGACCATGCCTGTTTCTTGTGATGCTGCGATCATGGCATCCACTTCGTCCAATGTCAGCGCGAACGGTTTTTCGCACAACACATGCTTGCCCGCACGCAGGGCTTTGATCGTCCATTCGGCGTGCAGGTGATTGGGCAGGGAATTGTAGATCACGTCGATTTCGGGGTCGGCGAGCATGGCTTCGTAACTGCCGTAGGCGCGGGGGATGTCCCATTCGCGGGCGTAGGCTTCAGCGGAGGAAATGCTCCTCGAAGCAACGCCCAGCAACACGGTCCGTTTGGAGGCGCGCAGGGGTTTAATCAAAGCCCTGTTGATCTTTGCCGTGGAGAGTAATCCCCAATTAAGAATGTTTTTCATATCCGATCCGCCTATATAGAATGAAGACAAATAGAATGGTAAGCGATGCCAGCAAGAGATTGACAGCGAAACCGTTTTGCAAGCCGAAGTATTCACTGGACCACGCCGCCAGCCACGGACCGATCATCCCGCCGATGCCAGCGAAGGTGAAAAGTACGCCAAGCACGGTGTTTTGATGTTCGTGCTGAATACCGGAAACGGCGGCGGTGATGGTGGGGAAGATGATGGAGAAGAAGAGCCCCGTGAGCGGTAGAAAGATGACGAGGTCGGTGAAGATGCCGATGGCAATACAGGCGGCGCCCAGAATTGCGGCGACGAGAATGGAGCGCAGGTACCCAAGTTTGTGAACGAAGAATCCGCCGATCAGACGACCGATCATAAGGGCGGCGAAAAAGAAAGCCAGCGCCTGATTGCTTAGCGCAACGGATACACCGCGAATTTCCTGCAAATACAAGACCATCCATGAACCGATGCCGATCTCTGCGGAAACGTAGAATAGGATGGCAAGATAGAAAAGCGGCAGATAGTTTTTGAAGGCAGTTTTGGGAATGTCGCTGAATTCGAGCGAGCTTTTTTCTTCAGCCCTTGGGAAGCGCAGGAAGATCATGTAGAGGATGAATGCGGCGATGAGGAGCAGGTCCCAGCGGTAGATGGTGCGCCAGGTTGCGCCTTGGGTGAGCATCCAGCCGGCAAAAACGGGGGCGACGGTGGAACCCAGCCCGTGCATAACCCCCGTCAGGTTTAGGTAGAGCCCCTTTTTTTCATGGTGCAAGTTGACGATGACGGCGTTGGTTCCAAGCTCGAACCCGCCCAACCCCAGCCCAATGATGAAGAGGGAGGCGGAAAGCAACGCGGGCGTGCCGAGGGAACTGTATCCGCCCACCCCGAAGGCTAACATCACACCTGCCAGAATCATGACCACTTTGAGTCCGAGGCGGTCGGCGAGAATGCCTGTGACGAGGGTGGCGATGAGGAATCCGAGATAGAGGCTGAAGGAGATATTCCCGCCTGTGCCGTAGTTGATGCCAAGTTCTGCGATCATCGGCGGGAGCGTGGGACCTTTTAGGTTGTCGGTAAAACCGAAGAGGAAGAAGGCGAAAAAGCATCCTGCGGTGAGGAGGAGTATGGTTGTTTGGGATGGTTTATTTTTCATGGGTGGATTGTACTTTAGACGGAAAGAGTTTCAATCTTGTTGATTCTCTTTCATACGGCGCGCCATGAAAAAACTACACCTTATTTTTTATCTTTTTTGGCGTTTGTCGGTTGGGAGAGAATATTGTTGGCGACGATGGCGATCGCACCGATCAGGCTGGCGTCGGGACCGAATGGCGAGAGCACCACACTGGCGTGCTGCATACTTTCAGGCAGGGCGTGGCGGGTGACGGTTTCTTTGATCGCGGGCAAGAGATATTCACCAGCCACGCTCAACGGTCCGCCGATGACGATCTTTTCGGGATTGAAGATATTGATCAAGCCTGCCAATCCCTGCCCCATGGCATGACCCGCTTCGTTAAAGGAATCGATCGCTTCGATGTCGCCCGCATCTGCCGCCTGTTTAATCAGCGGGATACTCAACGGTGCATTTTGTTCTGCCATAAGTTTGGGAATGATACTGGAGCGCCGCACTTCCAACCGCGCCTGCACGCGCTGAATGATCGAATATTGATTGGCGTAGGTTTCCCAGCATCCACGGTTGCCGCAATGACAGACGGTTTGTGATGGTTCCGCCATGATGGGCGAGTGACCGATCTCGCCTGCATATCCGTTCCGCCCGCGATACAACTCCCCGTTCAGGAACAAGCCGCCGCCAATGCCAACGCCTGCAAATACGAATAGAAAATCCTGGCTATGGCGTGCCGTGCCAAAGAGATGTTCTGCAATCGCAGCAGCGTTTGCGTCGTTCTCGACGAACACCTTGAGTTTTGTTTGTTCCGAAAAGATTTTTACGAAGGGTACATTTCGCCAGTGCAGATTCGGGGCGAAAGTTAGAACCCCATTTTCCACGTCCACAGTTCCGGGCGTGGCAAGACCGAGCCCCAAAAAGTGATAGTTCTTCTTTTTGCCGATCGACATTGCTTCCTTCACGATCTGCAATGTCTGGTTGATCATCTTATCCTGATCGTCCGTGGAGTCGGCATCTTCGCGTCTGCGCCAGAGAATGTTGCCGAGAAAATCCGTCACCGCCACAGAGACAAAATCCACGCCGAGCTCCACGCCGATGATACAGCCCACCTGCGGGTTGATCTCAAGCAGGGTTGCAGGTCTGCCCGCGCCGCCCGTGTTACTGCCCGTTTCATGCACAAGCCTGCTCTCGAGCAGGTCATCCACCAAACTTGAAACAGTGGATTTGTTCAACCCCGATACCACCGCCAATTGCGCACGCGAAATCGGCGACTGCGTATGGATCAGCCGTAACACCAGCGAGAGGTTTATTTCGCGAACATAGGCTTGGTCTGCAATATTTTGATTCATATCAGCTAATATGTTGTGGCAACGAACTAATTGTAGCGTATCGGGATGGATTGTCAACTTAAAAATCGAACAGGCACAAGTTCCGCTTCTTTCGTGGAACTTGTGCCTGTTTCTGTTTTCTGTAACTTTTTTCTACGCTTGGGCTTACTTTGCCTTCAAGGCTTCCCAACCTGCATAGCGGGCTTCACTGCCCAGTTCTGCTTCAATGCGCAGGAGTTGATTGTATTTCGCAACACGGTCAGAGCGGGCGGGTGCTCCCGTTTTGATCTGCCCGGTGTTCAGAGCAACTGCGAGGTCCGCGATGGTGGCGTCTTCCGTCTCGCCAGAGCGGTGCGAGGTGACGGCGCGCCATCCCGCCCGGTGACAAAGATCCACCGCTTCGATGGTCTCACTCAACGAACCGATCTGGTTGACCTTCACCAACAGCGCATTCGCCGCATTTTCCTTGATGGCGCGGCGCACACGTTCGGGGTTGGTGACGAGCAAGTCGTCGCCGACGACTTGGCACTTGTCACCGACGGTTTTGACCATCAACTTCCACGCATCCCAGTCATCTTGTGCGAGACCGTCTTCGATGGAAACGATGGGATAGTCCTTGACCCACTTCGCCCAGAATTCCACCATCTGTTCGCCAGTGAGTTCCTTGCCTTCCTTGCGGAGGTTGTACTTCTTGGTCTTTTCGTCGTACAGTTCGGAGGCGGCAGGGTCGAGCGCAATGGCAACCTGTTCGCCGCGTCCCGCTTTGAAGCCAGCCTTTTCAATGGAAGCGAGGATGAGTTCAATCGCTTCGTTATTCGCCTTGAGCGCAGGAGCATACCCGCCTTCATCGCCGACAAGTGCGCCATAGCCTTTTTCTTTTAATACAGACTTGAGCGCGTGGTAGATCTCTGCGCCCCAGCGTAAACCTTCTCCGAAGGACGGAGCGCCGAAGGGCATGACCATGAATTCCTGCATGTCGGTGCTTTGCCAGCCCGTGTGCGCGCCGCCGTTCATGATGTTCATCATTGGCACGGGGAGGACATGCGCAT
>VGOX01000158.1 GCA_016875755.1 Chloroflexota bacterium | reverse complement strand
CGGAACCAATTACGAGACTTTGCCTCCGGACGGTGAAACAGGAATCCAAACCCGTGACGCGCAAAAATGGCAACGGCTTCACTGTAACGCTGTAAGTGACGAATGGAACGTGTGGGAGCAAACATCAAATATATATCGGTAGGTTGCAGAGACCAATGTCTCAAGATATTAAGACATTGGTTCACCGTCAAAAAAAATGAACCGTCTGGCTTAGTTCTGTTTTTCCATCAATTTCTGGATGTCTTCCTTGGTTGCCAAACCCATATCGTCCATGACCTTTTTCATTTCATCACGGATCAACTTGCGCAGCGCCTGCTGCTCTTCTTCACCGCGATCGGCGAGCTGGTCTACCCACGTTTTGATCTCGCTTTTTTGAACTTCGCCCTCATGGCTGAGATCTTCGATGATCTGTTGAGCCTTTTCGCGGGTCATCGAGAGCAGCCCAATCCCAGCAAGGAAACCTTTTTCGAGCAATGTTTTCATTGTGACTCCTTTGAAATCTTATTTAGCATTCCTTTTATTACTATAACAAATCTACAGTTGAAAAAGTAGTGGAAAAAATCACCGTTTTTTTGTGATAATTTAGACCTGCTTACTTAACTTTGTCATCCTCTGGTTTTGTAATGCTATAATCTCGTCAACTCAACGCGGAGGGCATGAGATGACCCAAGTCTATGACTATGTGATTATCGGAAGCGGTTTCGGGGGAAGTGTTTCTGCCATGCGATTGACCGAAAAAGGTTATTCGGTATTGGTGCTGGAAAAGGGGAAACGATTTGAAGACAACGACTTTGCAAAAACCAATTGGCAGTTCTGGAAATACGTCTGGATTCCCGCGTTACGCGCGCATGGCATTTTGCAAATTTCAATCCTCAAAGGCGTAATGGTTTTGCACGGCGCGGGTGTGGGCGGTGGCAGTCTCGGTTATGCCAACGTGCTCGAAGTCCCCACCGACGAAACCTTTGCAACTTCGGCTTGGAATCAAAACATCAAATGGGGTGATGTGCTTCGTCCACATTATGAAACAGCGAAAAGAATGTTGGGTGTTGCAAGAAACCCCAAACTTTGGAAAGCGGATTTCCTGCTCAAACAAATGGCAGAGGAACGCAGCATGGTGCACACCTTCCGCGCGACGGATGTCGGCTCATACTTCGGGGAAGCTGGGGTGACCGTCCCAGACCCGTACTTCGGGGGGGAGGGTCCCGACCGTGCAGGTTGCCAACACTGCGGCGGCTGCATGGTGGGATGTCGTCACAACGCAAAGAATACATTGCCGAAAAATTATTTATACTTTGCCGAGAAACGCGGGGCGAAAGTCCGTTCTGAGGTTGAGGTTATCGACGTTCATCCGCTGACGACAGACGGCGGACGACAGACCACGGTCGATGGTCAATCGTCAATGGTCAGTAGCGCTCGTTATGAAATTATCTACCGCGACTCGACTAAACTCTTCAAGCAAACTCAAACCGTCCACGCCAACAACGTCATCTTCTCGGCAGGCGTGATGGGAACAATGAAACTGCTCTTGAATTTGCGTGATGTAAAAAAGTCACTGCCAAAACTGTCTGCAAAACTGGGGACGATGGTGAGAACCAACTCCGAAGGTCTGCTCGGAAGCGTGGCTCGTAAATCCGATATCAATTATTCCGAAGGCGTCGCCATTTCATCCATCTACAACCACGATGAGATGACCCGCATCGAACCCGTGCGCTACCCCGATGGTTCTTCGCTGATGCGTTTCCTCGCCGCGCCGCTGATCGATAAGAACTTCAGCATCCCGCGTCGCCTGCTCAATTTTTTGGGTTGGGCACTCACCCACCCCATTGATTTTGGCAAGGCGCTCTTCTTGCCGGGCTGGGCGCATAACGTGACTATTCTATTGGTCATGCAACATGCTGATAACCGCATGCGCTTCAAGATTGGCAAAAGTATTTTCACGCTCTTCCGCACGGGCATGGTGGCAGAGGAGGAACCCGGCTACACCATCAACGCACAAGTGGAAGGTTCACATGAGATCACACGTGAGTTTGCAAACCGCACAAATGGTGTGGCGCTCGGCTCGATCGGCGAGAATTTGCTCAACCTGCCCACCACCGCACATATCCTCGGCGGCGCACCCATTGGCAAAAGTTATGACGAAGGCTTAATTGACGAGAATTTTGAAATTCATAATTACAGCGGCTTGTATGTGATCGACGGCTCAGTCATGCCCGCCAACCCGGGCGTGAATCCCTCGCTGACGATCACGGCATTGGCAGAATATGCCATGAGTAAAGTAAAAGTAAAATCTTAAGCTCCACCCTAAAAGGATATCTCATGTTAGATGCACTCGCTTTACTTCTTGAAGCAGGCAAGACTGTTTTTGATCTGCTCGGAAAATCCAACATCCGTAAGGATGCACGGCGTGAAAAGGTGGCGCAGTATTTGGATGAGATCGCCAATACCATTCATGAAGCCGCGCAAACTTTTAAGGCAGGTGATGTTCCACATGGCAGTTGCGCCGTGATGGAACAACTTGCTCTGGCGCTCCCCAAAACAATTGGGGATTTTGTTGGGGATACCGAAGCGCTTGACCTTCAAGGAAAACTTCTGCGGGCGCACAATGTGGAAACCTTCATGTACGGCATTCCGAAAAATAACAAAAAAGAACGCGAACACAGCATCGCCCAAATGGAAAAAGCAGCAGGATTGTTCAAAGCTGCTGCCATCACCATCCGCGCTTCCGATTAGAACAGCGTCGGCTGAAAAGGCTCACTCGGCGTTTCAACGTCATCCCATGGAAGTGGGGCGATTTTGATTCGGGAGGAGATTTGGCTGTGGAATTCCTTTGCAATGTAAGGAGCCAATAAGTTATCGGGGGAATGACAGAAGACGAACGCCTCCAGCTTTGCCGATAATTGGTCGGTGATTCTGGGAGTCCATTCGTTCATCCAAGGCTGGTTGTGACTCATCTCAGGGTGACCGATAAATCGCAAAAAGGTGAAGTCGGCAGTCACTTCTTCGTAGACGGGTACATTGGGTTTGCGTTCCCGCGCTTCGAGCAGACTTTCGTACGCACTGCCTTTGATGGACTCATCGCCTGCCAAATCGCGAATGGGGCGGGTGTCAATCACAGCGCGCGCCATGTTGTGGTCGGATAGTAGTTTGTTGAGCGAGGTACGATGCTCATCCTCGAACCAGTCGAGGTGACGGACTTCCACGCCGAGGCGGATGTCTTTTGGGAAAACGGACAAAAAAGTGGCAAGGTCAGGCATCAGGCGCGGAGAATAGCTTGGGGGCAGTTGCAGGAAAATCGGTCCAAGACGCGAGGCGATTGGACGCATGGCATCTACAAATCCAGCAGCACGATCCACATAATCTGATAGAGTCCCGTTGTGGCTGATCGCCTTGGGAATCTTCAGGCAAAAACGAAACGTCTCTGGCGTTTGCTCGACCCATGACTCAATCGTCTTCGCGGCGGGCACAGCATAAAACGTAGTGTTGCCTTCAATGGTGTTCAGGCGTTTTGCATACTCGCGCAAAAAATCTTTGGGTTGGGTGCCTTTTGGATAAAAATTTCCCGCCCATCCTTTGAACGACCAAACGGGACAGCCAAGATATAGTGTCATGTGATAATTATATGCGGATTATTTTTAGAAGCTAAAAAGACATCCGATACGTTTTGCATCGGATGTCTTTTTTGGTATTGTGGTTGAGACTTAGGTGAGCCTCAAAGCAGAGAACATTCGCTGCAATATATGACGCAAAGCCTGAATTGGATCCCACTCCATAACCTGGTAGTAGGTATGTGAGGTGGAGCGTGGAAGGTTTACGAACAGGTACTCAAACAGTTGCTCGCGCGCAATGCCTTTTGGGTCATTCAATGAAACACCAGCACGTATTGATTGAGATTCATTTGCCTTTTGATAATGAATATCTTTAACAGGCAACGAGATCTCGTGCAAACCAGGCAGGCTTAAGATGAGATTTCCATTTCGATAATCCTGCAATGTTTTGCGCTCAAAGACCAGGCCCGCCCCGGAAATGGAGAGGTCTGTAACCCTGACCCGTGCGCTGGAATAGATATCACCTTCACTGTATAACTTACCCGAAAGTTCCACAGGAAAGCGATTGTGTTTACGCTCGTGCCGCTTTTGAAAAATCTCTCCCAGGGCAAAGAGGATGATGAAGTTGTTATACCCAGCCCAAAACAAGGCAATAAAGAAGGCATCATACGAAAGCGTCCAGTTGGAAAGCGAGAAGATCTGTGCAAACCCATACAACATGGATCCTGCCAAAACACCTGTGATTAGCATGTATAAACGCAATGCCCTGGTCTCTCTTGCATACACAGAGGGGTCTACAGATTTGGGCGTGACCTTGAATTTCAGCGGTTTTTTCCAAACGAGTGTGAAGGTCGACTCGATAAATACGATCATTTTCAGGATGTTGTATTTTTCGGTCTTGAAATATTGAAAGACGCCGCGTCCGCCAATTTGGTTGGCAAGGATATTAAGCACAAAATAGGGCAGCCAGCGGATCAGAAATTCGCTGATCCCAACTTTCATGGGGAAAATACCGAGGGTAAGAATCAACACCGGGGTGAAGATCAAAATCAATTTTTGGAAAGATTCGAAATAAGCGAGAAAGCTTGAAAGATACGAGAGACGCTGTCTCCATGTCAGACCGCGAATCCACAATGGACTTTCCTTGCTGCGATATAACTGCATGGTTCCCTGCGCCCAGCGCAGCCGTTGAAGCAGGAACGCTTCCATTGTTTGGGGCGCGATGCCATACGCCAGCGGTTCATTCACAAACAGAGTCTTCCAGCCGCGGCTGTGCAGGCGTACAGTGGTGTGGATGTCTTCGGTAATGGTTTCTGTGGCAACACCGCCAATCTCCTCAAGAGCGCTGCGCCTCACCACAGATGGGCTGCCGCACCAGAAAGCGCTGTTCGAACGGTTCTTGCCCGGCTGAATGACGCGGAAGAATAATGCTTGTTCGTGCCAGTAGGGAGAATCAGGAGAGTGTTGAATCGAATCCTGGTTGTAAAATTCCTGCGGAAGTTGGATCAGCGCGAGTTGTTCATCTTCAAAATAGCCAAGCGTGCGGTCGAGATAGTCGGGCTGTGGAACCATATCAGCATCGAGGATGGCAACAAAATCACTGTCGGTATGTTTCAGCGCATAATTGATATTGCCCGCCTTGGCATGTTCGTGTGTAGGACGCGCAAGATAGACCGCACCCAGCCTGTCTGCCAGATCACGAACTTCCCGCCTGTTGCCATCGTCCAAAAGATATGTCCGATGCGGATAGCGCACATTGCGGCAGCCGACCAGCGTTGCTTCGAGAATATCCACATCCTCGTTATAGGTCGGCACAAAGATATCTACTTTCAAATCGTCCCGCGATGGAATGCGCGACGGTAACGGAGAAATATCGCGAGTCATCCAGGCAAAAAGAAAATAACTAAAAACGCCGAACGCTTCCGCAAGGAAGAGGCCCCATGAAAAAAGCAACGCATTGGGGTTCATGGTATGGGTTATGCGCCACCATAGGTAATACAAAAAATAAACGAGCGAAATCACAGAGATCAATTTCAGCAGGGGCGGGTTGTATCTACTCATTTGCAGACTGTCCATTTTCTTCTCACTTCTGGCAGCCGCAAAACAATGGGTAAAAAATAAAACCTGGCGCATTGCCAGGTCGTCAAAGAAGCAAAATTCCCTTGCGAAAAATTGCAGGTACTTCGGCGGCTTGGCAATCGTGGATGTCCTTCGACATCTGTAGACCCATGGCTTTGCGTCCCTGTCTTTCGACAGGTTTGCCTTTATCGGTTTATGTCTGCATCATAGCACAGGGAAGCCAGATTCGATTTTTCGATTTTG
>VGOX01000157.1 GCA_016875755.1 Chloroflexota bacterium | reverse complement strand
CCGAGCGTGCCTATTCCCCATGGCTGGATATGGAAGCACAGATGCGCGAGCATGGGATTCCGCTCTACGCGCTCGAATCAAAACAACCTCTGGCTTGCTTCGACCTCATCGGCTTTTCCCTACCGTATGAGACCCTTTACACCAACGCCCTGAATGTACTCGACCTTGCAGGCATTCCCGTCCGTTCGGCGGAACGGGATGAGACGCATCCCATCATCATCGCGGGCGGACATGCCGCCACCAACCCCGAACCGATGCACGCGTTCATTGACGCGTTTGTGATCGGCGAAGGTGAGGAAGTCATTCACGAGATCGTAGATGTGATATCGTCATTGCGAGCGAAGCGAAGCAATCCCGACAATAACGGGGAGATTGCTTCGCAGCCTACGGCGTCTCGCAATGACATTTTGCGTGAATTGGCGAAACTCAACGGCGTATATGTGCCGTGTTTCTACGAAGCCACCTATATGGAAGATGGCACGGTTGCCAATGTCGAACCGACCATCCCTGAAGCGCCAAAGGTGGTCAACAAGCGCATTGTCGCCAAACTTCCGCCGCCGCCGCTCAAATTCATTGTGCCGAATATCGAAGTGGTTCACAACCGCGTCTCGGTGGAAATCATGCGTGGATGCACCCGCGGTTGTAGATTCTGTCAGGCGGGTATGATCACGCGTCCCGTACGGGAAAGAAGCGTTGCTGAAGTTGTCGAAGCCGCCGATGCCGCCATCCGTGCTACGGGGTTTGAGGAACTGGCGCTGTTGTCGCTTTCCTCCTCTGATTATTCCTATATCAAAGAATTAGTGGACGCCGTCAGCGAGCGTTTTGAAGGACGCAAGTTGGCTGTGTCACTGCCTTCCCTGCGCATTGAATCTGTCTCTGTGGAGTTGATGGAGAAGTTGAAGCAGCGGCGCACAGGCGGGTTCACCCTCGCGCCCGAAGCCGCCAGCGAGCGGATGCGCAAGATCATAAACAAATATATTCCCGACGAAGATATCCTTAACACCACGCGTGAAATTTACTCACGCGGCTGGACGACCATCAAGCTGTATTTCATGATCGGGCATCCCAGTGAAACGCTGGAAGATGTGGAAGCGATCGCCAACCTATGCAAGCGTGTGCTTGCCGAGGGACGCAAAGTGGCGGGCTACAAAGTGAAATTACATGCGGGTGTGAGCACCTTTGTGCCAAAACCGCAAACTCCCTTCCAATGGGTTTCGTGCGATACGCGAGACAGCGTGCTTGAAAAACAAGCCTTGCTCAAACGCATGTTGTTGAAAGACAAGAGCATCAAACTGAGTTGGACCAAACCCGACGACACATTGGTGGAAGCGTGGCTCTCACGCGGTGACCGCCGCATGGCGGATGTGATCTACTCCGCGTGGCAAAAAGGTACGCGCTTCGATGCATGGGAAGAGGGCCGCAATTTCGAAGCATGGATGGAAGCCTTCGCCGAGCATGGTCTTGACCATTCCTTCTACACGTACCGCCAGCGCCGCACGGATGAAATCTTCCCGTGGGAGCACATCACCGCCGCGGTGCGTAAGAACTTCCTCTTCCAGGATTTCCGCATGTCGCTCGAAGGGCAGATCCGCGTGGATTGCCGTTTGAACTGCTTCGCGTGCGGCATCCTGCCGACCTTTGCCAACCTGCGCCGCGACAACCCCGGCGAAGGCTGGAAGTGTCCCGAAGTGAAATCGCCTGCGCGCAAGATCGACCTCGAACTTCCCGTGGCGGGTGATTAGAAAAAAAGTACCGCGAGATAAATGTCGCGGTACTTAATTGCCATGAACAAACTCCTCCTCCTCGATCGCCTGCACAATGGGCGTGACCAATTCGAACTGCTGCTCAACCGCATCGGATTCACGCGCCAGTTGACCATGAAAGGCGTGGCGGGCGGGCTCTCCATCAAAGACCTGCTGGCAGATGTACTCTCGCATGAGCAATTCATCGCGGATCGAATGATAGAGATATTACACGGGGAAACCTACGCGCCATCCGCTTCTTTCACCGCGCTGGAAAACTTTCGGGCGCAATACGGTTACCCCGATTACGAATCCCCGCTGATGGAGAAGGAAAAGCTTGACCATCTGCTGTTGGAAAAATACAAGAACATTGCATTGGACGAGATCGTAGAGCAGGAACTGGCAGCCTACGCCAATATTTTGGAAGCCGCCAATCAACTTACCCACCATCAATACCTCGACCATGATCTGTATCACCGCATTGCCGAGCACACCTACCGACCCTGGCGAAGGACCAGCACCAGTATTCACCGCTGGCTGAAACGAATCGCCTCAGAGCAAAAATAAATGACCATGCGAGCAAGAATCACCTTCACCAAACAGGGACCGTTGCGCTACACCGGTCACCTTGACCTGCACCGTCTGTGGGAGCGCGCCATGCGCCGCGCAGAGTTGCCCATCACCTACTCACAGGGATTCCACCCGCAGCCGAAGATCAGCCTCGCCGCCGCCCTGCCGTTGGGATTTTCCTCCCGCGGCGAGGTGCTGGATGTGCGCCTGAACGACGATATTCCCGTCGAAGAGATCGCCACACGTTTAAAAGACAGCCTGCCGCCCGACATTCAGGTGCTCAAGGTGGAAAGCGTGGACGAACGCGCGCCCGCCCTGCAAACGCAGGTGCTGTCCGCCACGTATGAAGCCCGCTTGTCAGAACCGATCGACCCGTCGGAGTTGACGCGCAGGGTCGAGGAAATGATGAAGGCGGAAACACTTCCCCGCGAGCGGCGTGGAAAATTCTACGACCTGCGTCCGCTCATCGAAATGCTGAGCGTCATCACCGAAGCGAACGGCAAGGTTTGGCTGCGAATGGTTCTCGCCGCGCGCGAAGGCGCAACAGGCCGCCCCGAAGAGGTACTCACCGCGCTGGGCATCGAACCCGATACGGTGCGCGTGGAGCGAACACGCTTGATTTTTCAGGATTAAAACGTAAAATAGAATGCGTCCGTCGCCTGACGGACGCATTTTTATTCAGAGGAGAGACTCATGGCATTGCTCGTTTCGATCTTTTTCGGTTTTATTCCCATGTTCCTGTATGCCGCATTCATTTATTGGATCGACCGCTATGAAAAGGAACCCAAGGCTTTGCTCGGCGCGGCGTTCATGTGGGGCGTCGTCATTGCGGCGGGCGGTGCGTTCATCATCAACACCGTCTTTGGCATCGGCATCTATGTGGTGACGGGTTCCGAAGCGCTCACCAACCTCGGCACGGCATCCATCGTAGCGCCTATAGTCGAAGAGATCCTCAAAGGTCTGGCGGTCGCGGTCGTATTCTTTATGTTCCGCAAGGAATTTGACACCGTGCTCGACGGCATCATCTACGGCGGCATTGCGGGGCTGGGTTTCGCCGCCACCGAAAACACCATCTACATCTACCGCGGTTATCTCGAAGGCGGCTGGGAGGGGCTGATCGCGCTGGTGGTCATCCGCGTCATTCTCGTCGGCTGGATGCACGCCTTCTTCACCGCCTTCACAGGCATCGGCTTTGCGATCACCCGCGTGAACAAGAACTTGCTCGTCAAGATCATGGCGCCCTTCATCGGCCTCAGCATTGCGATCTTCACACACGCCTTCCACAACACCATCGGCAATTTCTTCGAAGGCTTGGGCGGTTTGGGCGTGGTGATATTCTTCGACGGCATTGGCTACACACTCATGCTCGGCTTCATCATCTGGATGATCGCGCATGAGCGCAATATCGTCAAACGTCAACTGGTTGAAGAGGTGAACTCAGGGTTGATCTCACAAGCGCAATACCAAAGAGCCCTCTCCCCGTGGACTTTGACCACCGCAGGCTTCAGCGGCAAAGTCACCTCGCGTTTTTATCACGCGCTCGGCGAACTGGCGCACAAGAAGGAACAATTGCACCGCCACGGCGAAGAAGGCGGGAACTCTGCCATTGTCACATCGCTCAGGCAGGAACTGGCAAACCTCGCACCGCAGGCGAAGTAGAAACGCTGCGCTTCCTCCCTACCCCGAGGCTGGTGACTGGTTCACCAGCCTTTTTCTACGCCTATGGTAAAATTCGCTTCTCCCGCCCCCGTAGCTCAGTGGACAGAGCGTCAGCCTCCGGAGCTGAAGAGCACGGTTCGAGTCCGTGCGGGGGTACACAACCGCCGCAGCCAGGCGGTTTTTTATTTCAAATGGTTCACAAACCATTTCAACTGTTTCAAACGACTAAGTTTTTGGATAAAATACGCCTGTGCATTTCAAACTTATCTCCATGCTCCTTACAATTTCAGTGATCGGCACAGGCTGTATAGCAGACGGTTCGAGCGCGGCTGCGACATCCCTGCCGACCCCAGATTTTGTTACCGCCACACTGCCGCCCACTTCGATCCCCCTGCCCACTCAAACATCCCTGCCGCCCACGGCCATCCCCACCATCCAACCGATCGAAGGGACGACCAATACACAGATCAATGTGCGGGCGGAGACCTCCACTGCCAGCGAGAGTTTGGGCATTCTGCCCGCTTTCACCAAGGTGCAGGTGACGGGGAAAGATGCCAGCGGCATTTGGCTGCGCATCGTGTATGCCGAAGCGCCCGCGGGGTTTGGCTGGGTGCGGGCTGAGTTTGTGCCAGTGGATGCCTCAGCGGAAATCCCTGTGGTGGGTGTGGAAACAGGCAGCGGCGCAGGACGAAGCGGAGTGGTCTTGAGCGGAATCAACGTCCGCAGCGGGCCGGGCATCCAGTTTGAGTTACTTGGGGTGCTTGTCCAAAATGATGTGGTGCCTGTGCTCGGAAAAGACGAAAGCGGCGCGTGGTTACAGATCGAATTTGCTGAGTCGCCGGATGGCAAAGGCTGGGCGGCGGTTGAGTTCCTGCAGGTGGATGAAGTTGAGTCTTTGCCTGTGGTCGGTGTAGAGATGCCAGAGGAGCAAGCGATCGAGGTCACCGCGCAAACCGCGGTGCTGGACGGTGACTCTGCAGGCGCACCGCTGGCTGAATTTACACTCGCGCCCTCTGCCCTGCGGGCGTTTCTGGTGAGCGGCGAGGTTTCTGCCCCGAATGGCGACGCCGAAGATCGGGTGACCTTTAATGCCCAAGGGGTTGCGGTTACAATTGAGTTAATATGTTCCACGCAATTTTTACAGGTTGAATTGTGGAACAATGGCATACGCAGTGATACCCCGCCTGTTTGCGGCGAGGTGATAATTTTGAAACTGCCTGTGGATGGCCTTCAGCAGATACGATTATTTGCAGAAGGCGCTAGCGGACAGGAGTATGCAAGGTATATATTGAAGGTTTCAGTAATTCAGTGACCGATAAATTTTGTATCAGAGATTAATGGAGACCCCCATGAAGAGAAAAAATGCGTTCCTGTTTGTTTTTCTTGCGATTGTTCTGGTGCTTGCTGCCTGCAAGCCCAAAGCGGAGGCAACCCCGCTTTCTGCCGCGCTCAGCGAACTGACCGGAACAGTGGATACCAAACGGGCAGGCGAAGAGACCTTCTCACCTGCCAGCGCAGATACGGTTCTGGAAGTGAACGGGCAGGTGCAAACTGGTGATGATGGACGCGTGCGCCTCGATCTTTCTTCGGGGACGATCATCCGCGTTGGACCCTCGACCTTTTTCACGCTGACCGGCAACGATGAAGTGGAAGGCGGGCTCGCCACACGCATCAAATTGGACATCGGAAAGGTGTTCATCATCCTCAATGGCGGCAGCGCGGACGTGGAAACCCCCTCGGGTGTGGCTTCGGTGCGCGGTTCATACATGACTCCACTGCAAAAAGGGTAGCAACCCTCGTCAAAACCGAAAAAATTTAATACAATCAACCCATGTTCAGAAAAAACACCAAACACCAACAACCCGCATTGATTAGCGCCGCCAGTGAACTGCCAGAGAAACAACGGAAACGTCTGGAGAACTCATGGGC
>VGOX01000156.1 GCA_016875755.1 Chloroflexota bacterium | reverse complement strand
GTCTCCTTTTGGTTGGTTGCACGCCTTCCAGTTGCGCTCATCATACCCAACATTCTCAATTACTTTTCACGGTATAACCTTTTTACTCCACTCACTGCCAGAGGCAGTGGTTTTGTACTCTAATAAATTCGAGACCGCCTTGCAGGAACTGGATGAGACCGATTACTGGCTCGAATTATTGGTAAAGGCGCAGATACTGCCGAATCAAAAGGTCGAATCGCTTCGCAAAGAGACAAGCGAACTGCTGGCGATTTTTACGACCATCGTAACAAAGATAAAGAATCGGATGAAAAAGAAATGAGCGGTCAAAGGAATTTATCCTTTATCCCTCATCCTTCATCCTTTTCATTCGGAGAATGAACCATGGCTGAAAATATCGAACTGATCGAACTTGAAGAAGAAGAACATACCTCTCAATTGACAGCGCCAATCCTGCGGCGCATTGGGACGCTGCTCAAGCCGCATTGGAAGTGGGTGCTGGGCTTTCTAATCACCATTGCGCTCGTTTCGAGCATGGACGCGTACTTCACGTACCTGAACAAGCAGATCGTGGATGACGGCATCAACCTCAGGGACAAGGAACGCATCATTGAGATCGCGTGGCTGTACGGCTCGTTCCTGCTGATGCAAGCCGCGTTCATCTTCATATTCATCTACCTCGCGGGTGTGCTGGGTGAACGCGTGCAATATGACCTGCGTAAGATGCTCTTCAATCACTTGCAGGACTTGTCGCTTTCGTACTATGCTCAAAACGCGGTCGGACGCCTGATTGCGCGCGTCACATCGGACACGGGGCGTGTCTCGGAACTGGTGACCTGGGGCATCGTGGACAGCACCTGGGCGTTGATGAACATCATCACCTCGCTGACTTTCATGGCGATCATCAACTGGCGGCTGGCGCTGATCGTGTCTGTCATCATCCCGATCATGGTCTTCGTGGCGACCAAATTCCAGAAATATATTCTGGTTGAGTTCCGCACGACGCGCCGCACGAACAGCAAGATCACGGGCGCCTACAACGAGAACATTCAAGGCGTGCGTGTGGTCAAGGCGCTGGGACGTGAAGATGCGAATCTGGTTGAGTTTCAGGATTTGACAAAGAACATGTTCCGTGCTTCATATCGGGCGGCATGGCTTTCGGCACTCTTTTTGCCGACGGTGCAGATCATTGCCGCTGTCGCGCTGGGAGCCATTGTCTGGTACGGTGGGACGCAGATCTCGCTGGGCTTGATCACCATCGGCGGGATTCAAGCCTTCGTCTCATACCTGACCTTCATGATGTGGCCTGTGCAGGATCTGGCGCGCGTCTATGCAGAAATGCAGCATAGCATTGCCTCAGCGGAGAGAATCTTCAAGCTGGTGGATACTCCACCCGACGTACACAACCGTCCCGAAGCGATCGAGGCGAAAACGCTGATGGGCGAGATCGAATTCGACCACGTAGACTTTTATTACGAAGACCGTAAGCCTGTGCTATCCGATTTCACGCTCAAGGTGCAGCCTGGGGAGACCATCGCGCTGGTCGGCCCGACGGGCGGCGGGAAGTCTACGATCGTGAATTTGCTGTGCCGCTTCTATGAGCCGCAGAACGGGATAATCCGCATCAACGGACGGGATTACACCGAGTACACGCTCGAGTCGATCCACAAGCGCATCGGGATCGTGCTGCAAACGCCGCACCTGTTCTCAGGGACAGTGCGTGAGAATATCCGCTACGGCAAATTGGACTCAAGCGATGCCGACGTGGAAGAAGCCGCGAAGGTACCGGGCGCGCATGATTTTATATTGACGCTGGAGAAAGGCTACGACCAGAACGTGGGCGAAGGCGGCAATCTGCTCTCGGTGGGGCAAAAGCAATTGATCTCACTGGCGCGCGCAGTGCTGGCCCGACCTGAATTGTTCATCATGGACGAGGCGACTTCTTCGGTGGACACGTTGACAGAGGCGCTGATCCAAAAAGGGATGGAAGCCCTAATGCAGGGACGCACGTCCTTTGTCATCGCGCACCGCCTTTCGACCATCCGCCGCGCGAACAGGATTCTCATGATCGAGGACGGACGCATTGCCGAGCAAGGCACGCACGCCGAGCTCCTGCGCCAGCGCGGACATTACTACCGCCTGTACACCCAGCAGTTCCGCCATGAGTTGGAGGTCGCGTATGGGGTCGCGGAGGAGATCATTGGCAGCGAGCGTGAAAACGTGACCGCAGATTCGGTCATGGTGAAACGAGATGCTCAGGCGGCAGATTGATAGAGCAGGGATGAAGTAGGAAGGATGAAAAAGTTCTCCCCGATAAACATCTCGGAGAACTTTTGTTTTATCCATTTTTGGCAGACTGCCGTCTGCATTCACTTCCACACGCTAATGCGATTTCGCCCTGTGTACTTCACCGAGTACATCGCGCGGTCGGCGTGGTCGAGCAGGACATCGATGTTACGGCAGGATTCGTCGCATTCTGCAACCCCCACGCTGACGGTTACTTTCAGATTATCTCTATCCACCTGCTCACCAGTGGACATTTCAAAGAGCGCCTCAGTTTCAGCAAGGGTCATCTCTTCGATCATGGAGCAAAGGCGGGTTGCCACCTGCGCCGCCTTTTCAAGGTTGGTATCTGGCAGAACAGCGGCAAATTCCTCGCCGCCCAGCCTGCCGAATACATCCACGCTGCGCAGGGATTCCATGCAGCGTGAAGCGACCTGTTTCGAGCACCAGATCGCCCGCCTGATGACCAAAACGGTCATTGAACTGTTTGAACTCGTCCACATCCAGCATCAAAATGGACATAGGCGTCTTGTAGCGCTTCGCACGCTGGAATTCATGTTCGGCCATATCGAAGAATTTGCGGCGGGTCAGCACCCCTGTCAGCGGATCGGTGTTCGCCAGTCGTTGGATCGTGGCAAACAGGCGTGAGTTCTCGATGGCGATCGCCGCATGGTTGGCAAGCAGTTCGAGCAGGTACTGATCGTCTCGGGTATATGCATTTTACTTTTGAGACTGTGTCGAGATCATCCCTGCCACTTGTCCTTGCAGGATCATTGGTACAGCCAGCACCGATTGAGTCAGGTCTTCTGTTTCGCTCCCATACACTTCATATTCGATGCCGCAGGCAATTATCTCTTCCTTTCAGGGTTGTACCCGTCGATGACGAAATCATCGCAAGGCATCACATTTTCCACAGCATGATGAATGGCATCACATAACTGGTCCATATCCAGGCTGGCGCTGATGGCATGCGTCACCTGATACAACACCTTCAAGCGTTCTGCCATGTGGCTGGCAGCCTCCTGCGCCCAGATTCGCTCCAGCGCGCCAGCACAGTGATTTGCCAGAGTCTTCAGGGTTTCGAGCGAATCGGTATCATAGGCATTGCGCTGATAACTCTGGATCGAAAGCACCCCAACCGTGTGGGCATCACTACGTACTGGCACGAATAACTGCGAAAGCGTCCGACGGGAATGATTCCCAAATGACATGCTGGCGGGCAGCGAAAAAGTCTCTTCGTAGAGTGATAAAAAGCCATCATCATGGATTGCGCGCAGCATATTCTCACTGGGTTTATCAGGCGCTGCATCATGCTGGATGATGAAATTATCGTCAGCCGTATCGATCGTCAATAACGGACGCGGCTTGCCACCCTTTTGCGGGTCGTACAAGATCAGGTAGCAGGCATCCCATCCGATCAATTCATTGGCAGCATTCAAAATGATCTCGGCAGCGGTAACGGCATTGGCCGTGGCGCTCAATTCCTTCCCCAAATTTGCAAAGACCTGTTCGGAATGCATGATCGTGCGATTGATCTTCATGGCGGGTACGATTCTACCCAAAATTATCTTATATTTCTCTGCCGCACTGCTTCGTACGTGATCAATGCTGTGGCAATCGAAACATTCAACGAGTTCACCCTGCCCTGCATGGGGATCAGCACCTTCAGGTCGGCTTGTTCCATCCAGAAATCGGTCAAGCCTTTATCTTCCGTGCCGACGGCAATGGCAACGGGTTCTCGTAAATCGACATCGGTATAGTTGACATTGGCAGACGGCGTGGCGGCAAGCACACGCATCTTTCTGGACCTGAGCCATGTCAGCGAAGTCGGCGAATCCATCTCGACGGTGGGTACGGCAAAGACCGCTCCGCGGCTGGCGCGGATGACATTGGGATTCCACAAGTCCACGCGCGGGTCGCAGATGAGCAGGGCATCCACTTGCGCAGTGTCGGCTGTCCGTAGAATGGCGCCGAGATTGCCAGGCTTCTCAATGGACTCTGCCACGATCACCAACGGCGAGGGCGAGAGGCTCAGGTCATCCAGTGAGGTTTTCGGGGTCGGGAAGATGCCCAGCCAGCCATCGGGGTTATCACGATAGGACATTTTCTCGAACACAGCACGGCTGACGGTAACGATCTCACTATCAGCGGAGGGAATGCCTAGGTCTCGGCTGGCAAGCTCGGGCGCAGTTAGAAGCGTCTGCGGAACCAGACCGCAGCCGAGGGCGAGAGTCAACTCATCGAAGCCTTCCACGAGGATCAAACCATCTTTTTGGCGCTGACGTTTGTCTTCGCGGAGCTTGACAATATGTTTTATGCGCGGGTTTTGCGGGCTGGTGATGTCCATTTACTTTACAAGCAACAAGCATGCCGACTGGTGAGTTTTGGAAAGGGTTACCATGGCGGGGTCGGTAAGGGCGCAGGCTTCAATTGCCACAGGGCAGCGCGGATGAAAGCGGCAGCCCGATGGGATGTTGATGGGGTTGGGTGTTTCGCCCTGTAGAATAATGCGCTCGTGCCGCAAACGCGGGTTCGGAACGGGAATGACAGAGATGAGCGCCTTGGTATAGGGATGCTGTGTTTTTTCGAGCACTTCGAGCATGGTGCCGATCTCTACAATGCGACCTAAATACATGACCGCCACACGGTCAGCGAAGAAGCCGACAGAGCCAAGGTCGTGGGTGATGAAAATGACAGCGATCTGGCGCGTGATGCGCAGCTCTGCCAATAGGTTGATGACCTCGGCGCGGATGGAGACATCCAGCATCGAGACGGGTTCATCTGCCAGAATGATCTCTGGTTCGAGAACAAGTGCGGCAGCAATGACCACACGCTGGCGCTGTCCGCCTGAAAGTTCATGCGGATAGCGTTTGCGGTAGACATCAGCAGGTTTCAAGCCTGCATCTTCAAGCGCCTTGGTGACCCGTTCTTCGCGGTCTGGCGTGTTCAACATGCCGTGTACCAGAAGCGGTTCGGTGACGATCTCTTCGATGGTTTGGGTGGGGTTCAGAGACTCGTACGGGTCTTGAAAGACCATTTGAATTTTTCGGCGCAGGTCTTTTTGCTTGCGCTGGTGGTCATTCAGGTGCGTGATGTCCATGCCTTCGAATTTGATCGAACCAGCTGTGGGCTCTTCCAGCCCCATCAGCAGCAACGCCAGGGTCGATTTTCCGCATCCGCTTTCGCCGACGAGCGCGATCACTTCACTGCGGCGCAGGGTGAAATCCACTCCGTCCACCGCATGGACGCTGCGTGTGTCCTTTGAGAACAGGGAGGGTCTGCCTGCTTCAAAGTATTTTTTTAGCCCTTGAACTTCCAAAAATTCTTTGCTCATTGGGTATCCTTATTTCTGGGTTCGGGGGGCAATTCGCCGCAACGGAACGGTGCTGCCTACTTCTGCCAGATGGCAGCTGGCGATGTGTCCGTGGGTGCCGATGCGATGCAGGCTGGGCTGCTGGGTATGACAACGGTCAAATGCAGCGGGGCAGCGCGGCGCAAAACGACAGCCTGCGGGCAATGCATCCAAACGCGGAGGGTACCCTGGAATGGATGAAAGTTTCTTCTTTGGCTTTGTCAGATCTGGGAAGGCTTTCAGTAATTCCACTGTGTAGGGATGCTTGGCGTCGTTATAGATCACGTCCACATCGGCATAT
>VGOX01000155.1 GCA_016875755.1 Chloroflexota bacterium | reverse complement strand
AGGCGCAGGCAATTTTGGATATGCAATTACGCCGCCTTGCTGCCCTTGAACGCTGGAAGATCGAAGAAGAACACAAGCAGGTACGTGAGACGATTGAACGTTTGGAAGACCTGCTGGCCAACCCGCACAAGATCCTTGCACTCATCAAGGATGACATGAATGAAATGGCGGAAAAATACGGCGACGACCGCCGTACACGCATCGCTGCTGAAGCCCGCGAAGACATTCACGAGGAAGATCTCGTCCCCGACGAATCGGTGCTGATCAGCCTTACCGAACGCGGATACATTAAGCGTGTCGCCGCTTCCGCGTTCCGTTTGCAGAGCCGCGGCGGCAGGGGCGTGATCGGGCATACCACCAAGGATGAAGATGAGATCGCCATGCTCATCCCGGCGCGCAGCCTCGACACCATGCTCTTCTTCTCGGATAAGGGCAAGGTCTATTCCGAAAAGGTCTATCAAATCCCCGATTCAGACCGCGCCACAAAAGGCATTCCGCTGGTCAATGTGCTGTCTCTCGACGCCAACGAAAAAGTGACCGCCGCCATGTCTGTCCGTGACTTTTCGCCAAAAACCTATTGTGTGTTGATGACGGGACGCGGACGCATCAAGCGCGTTTCAATGGAAGAATTCGCCTCCGTCCGGCCTTCGGGCTTGATCGCCATGAATCTGGATGACGGTGACACCCTCGGCTGGGCTCGCCTAACCTCTGGCAAGGACGAAATTATCATGATCACCGAAAATGGACAGGCATTGCGCTTCGGCGAAGAAAAGGTCCGCTCGATGGGCAGGCAGGCGGCAGGTGTGCAGGGGATTCGCCTTGCGAAAGATGATGCTGTTACCAGCATGGATGTCGTGGAAAAAGACGGCGCTTTGCTGGTCGTCACCACACAGGGGTATGGAAAGCAGACTCCGCTCAAGGAATACACTCCCAAGGGACGCGCCACAGGCGGCATCTCCACCATCGACCAGAAAGCTCTCAACGAGATCGGCAAGATCGCGGCCGCTCGCGTAGTGCAAAATAACGACGACCTGACCATCATGACCGCCAACGGCGTGACCATCCGCTTGAAAGTGAAGGATGTAAAGCGGTCTGGGCGGGCAACGCGGGGCGTGCATCTCATCAAGCCGCAGGAAGGGGATAGCGTGGCATCTGTGGCACGCATTTCTGCAGAAGACTTGAAAAAGGCAGGCGCGAAAATGGACGAGAAAGAAGCCGAAGCGCAGCCAAAATTGGTATAAGAAAAATCCCCGATGCATAAACATCGGGGATTTTTTTACTGCTGATTAAGAAACATGGATGCGGTTTTTCCCCTGTCGTTTTGCTTCGTATAATGCCCGATCTGCATGGGCGATCAATTCATCCAATTTCATTTCAATGGTGGAAACAGCAACCCCAATACTCGCTTTGATTGGAATTTTTTTGTTTTCTTCCAATAGCTTTATTGTTGAAAATGCCTTCGCCACACGTTTTGCGATCTGATGTGCCTGCTTTTTATCGGTATGTGGCAGCAAACAAATGAATTCGTCTCCACCATAACGTGCGAACACATCGGTGGAGCGAAGGATCGCTGTAAATTGCTCTGTAAGATACTTTAACGCCTGGTCTCCAATATGATGGCCATAAGTATCGTTGATCATCTTGAAATCATCGATATCGAACATTAAGATGGATGTGTTTTTTGAAATTAATGCCGATTTGTTTTCCAGCATTTGTGCTGCTTCAAAGAAATAACGGCGATTGTAGGCTTTGGTAAGTTCATCTCGAATGGATTTTTCATACAGGGTCCCGCGCAAGTCATCCAACTCGATCAAGAGCTTCAATACCTGATATAGATGATATGGCATGAAGGTAGTGCAAACGATCAAGTTGATGACCATTCCCGTCAAAATGCTACCCCCCATTAACATGTTCACCGGGACAATGACCAAGCTGACGGAGAGAAAGGCAACCAGGGATAGCAGGATGATCGTTCTATTAAACCCCAATACTTTGTATGTCTTGAAAAGGCTCTTGCTGCTGAAGAAAGACAATAATGGAAATAGGATCTTCATTTTGTGGCGTTTCCTGAGGAGGTAAACACCACAAAAATCAGATGGTGACGCTAATGATTAGAACATGACTCGTCCTGTTACAAGCAGGCACAAAGCACCGATCACACAGACGGCAAGCATCAGCATGAACGCCAGGACAAACCGTTGCGAGGAGGTCATGCCGAGAAATCGGCTGGAACTGCTTTTGCGCGACGCATCGAACTCCGTCCCTGCGGCGGGCTGGAATTGAGCTTGTCCTTCTTCCTCATAAAATGACGAATCGTCACGTAGATTGTCAAACATGATCACCTCGTTTTTGAAAAGTATATCACGCGGCGGGGCGCAGGCTTACATCCCCAAAGCGAACCGTCATGGATTTGCCATCTTCATCTTCAAGCCGTAAACTGCCATCGGACTCTAGCCCCTGTACGATACCGCCCCTGTTGAGTGCGCTTCCATCTTGCACCTGGACTAGTTCGCCGCGAAAGGCAAGACTCTGCTCCCATGCATGGATCAAATCATCCGATGCCACACGTTCACGCCATGCGATAAATCCGCTCAAAATATCGTGCAGAATTTCCTCGCGGGCGGGTGGTTCCTTCCCAAGTTCATCTTCGATGCTGGTAGCAGGGAATTTGAGCATCTCCGCGGGCGGCACAGAAACGGCGCGGACATTGACGCCGATGCCGATCACCAGCGAATCCACATCCTCACCAGACCAGACCGTCTCGATCAAAATGCCAGCCGTCTTTTTACCATTCAGCAAAATATCGTTGGGCCACTTGATCTGCGGAGCGAGTCCCTGCTTGAGGCAGGCATCTGCTATTGAAAGAGCAGCCACCCCCACTGTCCGCGAGAGATGAGGGCGCAGGGACTCTGTGGGGCGCAGGATCAAGCTAAAGGCGAGGGCGCTGTCTTTTGGGGTGAACCATGTACGTCCCAGCCTGCCGCGCCCCTGCGTCTGTTCATCCGCAATGACAAGGGAAAGATCTTTTGCACCGCTTGCCGCCCATGCCAGTGCTTCATCGTTGGTAGAGCCGATCGAAGGGATGTATCGCCAACCGCCAATATTCAATTTGGAGAGTGTTTTTTTGAGGGAGGTTTCGTTCATTGGAATCAACAGGGCTGACAGGTTTTCAAAACCTGTCAGCCCTTATTCTCTATTGAACAATCTGGTAGGGGTTGATATTGGTGCCGCCAAGACGCACTTCAAAGTGCAAATGCGCGCCGAAGGAATTGCCAGTATTACCAGCAGCGCCGATCACGGCGCCCTGCCCAACCGGGGTACACAAACTGACATTGATCACGCTTAAGTGGGCATAAACCGTTACATAGCCATTGCCGTGATCGATCTGAACGACGTTACCATAACCGTAGTTCCAGCCGCCCTGTGCCATGGTGACGATGCCTGTCCCAGCTGCGTATACAGGGTCGCCTTCATTGGCTTGAATGTCGAGCGCGAGGTGACCGGGTCCATATCCGTTGCCTGAAATGGCCGTGGAGTTTGCAGGCCAGCCAAAACCACTGCCAACAGGTCCGCCTCCGCACGAGTTCGTTGCATTCGTGCCGCCTGTGCCGGTGTTCGCGCCGCGCGCGGCGGTTTGCAGGTCGGCCGCCCAGTTACGCAGTTCACGCGAACCGCCGGGGATCATCACCAGCGTGCCGGGTTTCAGGGTTGGGTTGGTCAGGTCAATATCATTGCCGGGGAAGTTAATGATCTCATCTGCTTCTGCGTCAAATTTATCGGCAACCGACTCGAACGTGTCGCCCTCTTTCCATTCGTAATACAACCCATCCACAGGGGGGATGGTCAATTCCATGCCGGGTTTTAGGTTATGGGGGTTGTCTTCCAACTGCGGGTTGACATACAAAATCGACTCAGTTTTAACGCCATAACTTTCCGTGATGCGCAGCATGGCGTCACCACGCGATACACGATAGATGACCGTTTCATAGCGCGGGCGTTCAGGGATGCGCGTCTTCAATTGCAATGCACGGAAGATGGAGGAAAACCCGCTTCCTTCTGCGCCGACACTTGGTACACCAACCTGAACTTCTCCACCTGCAGGCTCCTCTGCTGCCGCCTCTGCAGGGACTGTGACGATCACAGGCGGCAGTGTGCTTTTGTAGTACAAGGTTGACCCCAGCAGACCCGTCACCAGTACAAGGGTCAAGGTCCAACTGATCAGCGGAAAGCGATCTGGCTTTTTGGAATCGCGCGGCGTGGTGATGGGTTCATCTACAGCCGATCGCGGTTCACTCTCGATGGGTTTGTTTCGTTTTGAAAATCTTTCCAGTAATTTTTTCATTCGTATCAATAATTATATTTCAACCTGAAAAAGAAGGTTAAGCATCCTTGGTCAGATTGTCTAAAAACTCTAAATTATTTTTCGATTTTTCCATACGGGTGAGGATGGCTTCGGTTGCAACGGACGGGTCCATGCCTGCTCCCTGCGGTTGGGACGAGGTCATCTGAACGAACATGCGGCGCAGCAGCCAAACGCGCTGGAGCAGGTCAGGTCCGAGCAACAAGTCTTCGCGGCGGGTGGACGAACGTTCGATATCCACAGCGGGGAAGGTGCGGCGTTCCTGTAGTTTGCGCGAGAGATGCAATTCCATATTACCTGTGCCCTTGAATTCTTCGTACACCACGTCATCGAGGCGGGAGCCTGTATCCACGAGGCAGGTGGCGATGATGGTCAGCGAACCGCCGTCTTCCACGTTACGAGCCGCACCGAAGAAACGCTTGGGCGGGTATAACGCAGAAGGGTCCATACCTCCAGAGAGAGTACGCCCCGATGGGTTGACGACCAGGTTATAGGCGCGGGCGAGGCGGGTGATCGAGTCCATCAAAATGACCACGTGGCGTCCGATTTCCACGAGGCGTTTGGCACGTTCCAGCGCCAGTTCCGCCGTGCGGACATGCGAGGTGACGGGTTCATCGAAGGTCGAAGCCACTACTTCAGCATCCACCGAACGGTCCATGTCGGTTACTTCTTCAGGGCGTTCGCCGATGAGGGCAATGATCAAATGCACATCAGGATATTTGGTTGAGATCGAATTGGCTATTTGCTTAAGGATGGTTGTTTTTCCCGTCTTTGGCGGCGAAACGATCAAGCCGCGCTGTCCTCTACCGATGGGAGCAATTAGATTAATTAAGCGGGGGGCAAGTGTGGCTGCATCTGTTTCAAGATCAAAGCGTTTTTCTGGGAAGATGGGGGTGAGGCTTTCGAAAACAGGTCGTTTGGAAGCTTCATCGGGGTCGAGCCCGTTGATCGATTCAACTTTCAGCAAGCCAAAGTGTCGTTCACTTTCACGCGGCGGACGCACCTGCCCAATGACAAGGTCACCTGCGCGAAGGTCGTAACGCCTCAACTGCGCCTGCGAAACGTACACATCCTGGTCGCTTATTCTGTAATTGGTTGCTCGTAAAAAACCGATGCCTTCGTTCAAAATTTCAAGAATACCGCCCCGTAATTCAATGCCCTCCTTTTGCGCTTCTGCCTCGCGGATCATCATGGCGAGGGTTTCCTTTTTCAAGCGATTGGCATTCGGAATATTGAAACTCTTTGCCATCGTGCGCAGTTTGGAAAGCGGTTGGTTCTCTAGTTCAAGGATTTTCATGTTTATGTTCTCTTATGGGGGAAATGGAATAGGAATGTGAAAAATACCAGTTCCCGATTCGGGCTGGTGGATTTCCTTAGGAAATTGTGAATGTCGCTGGGGTTTTTGTCAAAGTTATCTTTATTTTTTCCACGCAAGGTGGACGCCCTGTGAGCAGTTACGCAAAGATTAGCGCTTGTAAAAGTATTACTCCGCAGAATGGTTTGTTAAGGTTTGTTGGCAGGTAAAATTGTTGGTCAAATCCAAATCAGGACAGATCGAATGCCAACCAATATCCACGAATGC
>VGOX01000154.1 GCA_016875755.1 Chloroflexota bacterium | reverse complement strand
AGGAGAAACAAGAAAAGCAAGTCGAAGCTGTGCAAGGAAAGTTATTCGATTAAGAGACGCCAGCAAGAGCGCGCCTTCCAGGCGCATTATCTCAAAGCCGCCGCCTCTGGCGGCGGTAGTTTACTCACGATGTCGGCATCTGATTTTGCGCGATGTCCTTCACGGTAATATGCGCCAATGGATGTGCCAGAACGTAAAACCTGCTTTCCCAATACCTGTGCCTCGGTTGTCTTTGGCAGGCTGGTGTATAGCTTTATGATTCGCAGCGCGAAGTCGGTTGTGCGGGCTCGTAGATCCTGAGGTTGTTCGCTATTCATCCTTTATCCTTCCTCATTCATCCTTATTTCCTGCTCCAGCTCTTCATCAATCCGCGTCTGGATGTCATAAATTTTGTGGTACATACCATTTTCATCTTTTAGCAAGTCCTCATGCGTGCCTTTCTGAACGACCTTGCCTTTATCCAGTACAAGGATCAGGTCAGCGTTCATCACGGATTGAATGCGGTGCGCGATGATGAAGGTCGTGCGATGCTCCATCAACTCGTTCAGCGCCTCGCGGATGGACGCTTCCGTCTCGGTATCCACCGATGATGTGGAGTCATCCAGGATCAAAATGCGCGGATTCTTCAGAATCGTACGCGCAACGGTCACGCGCTGCTTCTGTCCGCCAGAGAGGGTCACACCCTTCTCGCCGACGACAGTGTTGTAGCCATCGGGGAACCCAACGATCACATCATGCACGGCGGCAGCCTTCGCGGCGGCTTCGATCTCGTCCTGCGTCACCTTACGTCCCACGCCATACAAAATGTTCTCGCGGATCGAGCGGCTGAACAGGAACGGTTCTTGCTGCACAATGCCGATCTGTTCACGCAAATACTTGCGCGGATAATCCTTCAAGTCCACGCCATCGACAAGGATTTTGCCGCTGGTGTAGTCATGGAAGCGTGGCAGCAAATTTACAAGCGACGTTTTACCTGAACCCGTGGAGCCAAGCAGGCCTATCGACTGTCCAGGCTGGATGTGGAACGAAACGTCCTTGATGACTTCATGCGTCCCATCGGAATAGATAAACGAGACGTCCTTGAACTCGATCTCGCCTCGCACTGGACCTGTAGGCTGGATGCTGCCTCCGTCAAGATCTTCCCGCGCCTGTTTGGTGATGTCCATCAGCCGTTGATATGAGACCATCCCCGTGGAGGTCTGCACAATGATGCGCCCCAGATTGCGAATGGGGAAGATCAACCAGACCACCAACCCGACATAAGCGACATAGTCACCGACGGTGATTTCACCATTGATCGCCATGAACGCAGCATAGACAAAGCCGAACAGCATCTGCGCGCCAAGGACAATATCCGAAAGAGGCCAGAAGAGCGAGTGCATCAATAACAGAAACTTGCCTTTGATGTACTTGCCCCAATTATCCTTGTCGAATTTTTCCTTTTCGTAATCCTGCCGCGCAAAGGCTTTGACCACACGCACACCTGTCAGATTCTCCTGCAGGGTGGTCGAGAGGATGGCTTCCTGCGCCTGATAATCTTCGTAGGCTTTGGTCACTTTCTTGAAGAACCACAGCGACACCAACAAAATCGGCGGAATGACGATGACGGAAAGCCAGCCCAGTTTCACATTGATATACAGGATCGCGAACCAGTTGATGAAGAACAACAGCACGATGCGCCCCACGCCGATGGCTTGTTCTGAGAAGAAGCGGCGCAGGGCATCCACATCGGAAGTCACGCGTTCGATCAAGTCGCCTGTGGGGGTGGCGCTGTGATATGAAAAACTCAAACGCTGAATGTGGTCGAAGAGAAAGTCTCTCAAACGGCGGGTAATGCCCTCGGCGGTGTAGGCAGCCAAACGTCCAGAAAGAAACGCGCCGCCGCCTTCCACAAATGCCAGCAGGATGAATCCCAGACCGATCCAAAGGAAGGTTTGAGTCATCGTCGTCCCGAGCATCGCACCCTGCCCAAGCACATCGTCGGCAAAGTAGCGCAACAGTAAATACACGGAGGTCTTCGCCAGCGCGGAAATTGCAAGCGAGGCTGTCGCAGCAATGTACGGGAAGCGATAATCGGTCATCATGCGCCACAGACCGAGTAGACGGTTCTCGCTCAAGGCATTGCGGAAGTCAAAGTATGGGGAGGTGGTGGTAGTGTTCATCTTGGTTTCTCCCCCCTCTCCCCAATTGGGAGAGGGGCAGGGGGTGAGGGGGCAACAATTAAACAAAAAAGGCTGCGGCGAATGCGCCACAGCCCAAAACAAACAGGGGACAGAAAGAGACCTTAGATTCGGTCTACAGGCGCACTCCGAGAAGGCAATTTGCCAACTGCATCGGGGATAAAGAAGATTGTGTTGCTCATCAAGAGGGCGCTCCTTTCTTTGAGATTTGCTTTTTTATTAAAGCCAGATGAGTTTACACCCGTAAACGAAAATGTGTCAAGGATGATTTTTCTTTCTTCGGGTTCCTTTTAACCCTTTGTATTACACCTTGTCCATCTGATTTGCGAGGTTGTTGATCCACTTGCGGGAGCGGTAGCGCCAGAGACCGAGGAACCATTTTGTCATTTCCTCCACCATCGCGCAGAGATAGACGAAGTACACAGGGAAACCAAATACGAACGCGCCCAAGGCTGCCAGCGGCACACCTACGATCCAGATCACGATGCCATCGAGGAACATCGAGAATTTGGTGTCGCCGCCTGCCCGCAGGATGCCGACCACCACGGTCATATTGTTAATGCGAATGGGGAGGAAGATGCCAGAAACCAACAGGATGATGCTGGCATTCTGAATCACTTCGGGCGAGACGTTGTACAACGTCAGCACGGGCGCTTTGATGACCTGCAACAAAATGCCGACCACGATGCCGCCGACGAATCCCAGCCCGAGTGAGCGCCCCGCATAGATGTATGCCTCGTCCTCTTTGCCTGCGCCGATGCGGTTGCCCACATTGACCGATGTGGCATTCGAAATGGCGATAAAGAGTGTGAATGCCACCTGTTCCACCGAGCCGACGATGTTGATCGCCGCGATCGAGTCTGTGCCCATGCGTCCATAAATGACGCTGTAGGTCGTAATGCCCAGTGACCAAAACAGTTCATTCAAGATGACAGGCATCAATGGGCGAATGACCCTGCCGACAAATGCCAGGTCGAAGTCGAATAATTCTCTGGGTAAACCAGCTACGGGGGATTTTGATGCGTAGATCAGAATCAGCAGTGCGGCACATTCCAGTCCGCGCGCAATGACGGATGCCCATGCCACACCGTTCACTCCCAATTCAGGAAGCCCGAATTTCCCAAAGAGCAGCGCGTACGAAAGAAAGGTACTGATGCCCAACGCGCACACGCTGATGAAGGTCGGCAGTTTGACATTTCCCGTCGACCGCATCACCATTGAAAAACTGAAGGTGATCGCAAAGAAAAGAAATGTCCATGAAAACGTGCGAATGTAATCTGCGCCCAGCGAGATCACGGCTTCATCTTCGGAATAAATTCGCAGGATGCCTTCAGGCAGGAACTGCGCGAGTGCGAGAAAGATCAAACTAACCGAAACCGCCAGCGCAAGACACAACCCCAAAACATGCCGCAAGTTTGCAATATCGCCCTTGCCCCAAAACTGTGCTGTGAACATCGCCGCGCCGCTGATCACGCCAAAATGCACAAGGTTTAACAAAAACGCAACCTGTCCCGCCAGCCCCACTGCGGCAACAGCTGTCTCTCCTTTTTGTCCAACGAACACCACGCCAAGCATGTTCAATGCGGCAAAGGCAAGCTGCTGCACAAAGATCGGAAAGCCGATCTTCCAAATGCTCGAAAAATATTCACGGTCGCTGTAATGATTTAGAATGGTTCTCAACACGATGTCTCCATAAGTAACCTGCCGATTATACTCATCGACAGTAAGACCCGCTTCTGTTTTTCCATCAAAGTGATAAGGAGACTTTAGAATGAAACAAAGCCTGATACTCTCGATCTTGATTTTTGGACTCGCTGCCTGTACACCTGCTCAATCTTCTGAAGCATTGGATGTAAACCCGCTTCAAATTTCGACCGAACCTGTTTCCACATCGCAAGCAGTTTCTTCGCCCCCAGTTGATTCCTCCGAAGACTTGTTGGACGCATTTTCCTTTTTACCTGCACCAACTTGCAACGGCACGTTGACTCCAACACAGGGGGAAGGACCGTATTACACACCGAATACCCCCGAGCGCAACTCCCTGCTTGAAGAAGGTATGGAGGGGGAGATGCTCATCCTCATCGGCTATGTGCTTGATGAAAATTGCCAGCCGATCTCTGGCGCACGGCTTGATTTCTGGCAAGCTGATACAAACGGCGATTATGACAACCTCGGCTATACCCTGCGCGGAAATCAATACACTGATGCACAGGGGCGTTATTATCTTGAAACAGTTCTGCCTGGGTTATATGGATCGCGCCCCATTGAACACATCCATGTGAAAGTGCAGGCTCCCAATGGAGAGATGCTCACATCGCAGTTGTATTTCCCCAACCAGCCTGTCGAAAATTTGACCGTGTCCCTGCAAGAGCAGACGGGGTACTGGCTTGGCATCTTCACTTTTGTGATACGGTAGCAATATAAAATCAGAGACGGGCTTTCAAGCCCGTCTCTGATTTTATTAACCCTTGACCAAACTAAGGAATGAAAAAATCACAGCGCCCGTCTTCTGACTTACAGCGCGCGACCTCTTCTGTCAGCCAGAGCACGCGGAATTGATTGGAGTCTTCATTTGCGGTCCAGAAGATCAGCCCTTGCGGATTGTCCAGCCTGGGCTGCAAGCTGCCGACAAGGTCAAATTGACATTCGGCTGGCACAGGGAGATATGGCGGGTCTTTTATGCCATATACAATGATATTGGCGATGTAATCTCAAGGGAACACAGTATCTGGTCTCAGCGAGATTGGTTTTGCCTAAATAGGATGGTCGGAAAGATTCAAAAGCTTAACCTTGTTGAAGCAGAGGCGTCTTACCTGGTTTTTGCAAGTCATTAGCAAATGGGTCAGATCAATGAATCAACTTATAAATGTATATTTCATTCCCCGCTGGATAGGTTCTTCTTATGAAGCCAGGATGTAGCGCATATTAGCCTATCTTAAAAATGTTAAGTTTAAGATAAAGTTTCATCCACCTCCATCTTCAACTCCACCCCCACTCCCATTCCATGCGGCACATCCCAGGCGCAGGTCGCTGGTGGGATGGAGTATGGCTCGCCTTCGATGATGTCTTCCACCAACAAAAATGGGAACATGCACTCACTGGCATGAATTACATTGCGAGTGGAAATCGCAAAGTGGATGCTCGCTGCCGTGCCAATGCCCGTCTCGAACATGCTGCCAACAAGGCAAGGCAACCCTGCTGATTCTGCCATGGCTGCAATTCGCTTGCCACCCCTCAGACCCGTTTTCAAAATCTTGATATTGACCGCATCCACAGCATCTTGTTTGATGAGCGTTGTCAGGTCGTGCGCTGTGTAAATGCCTTCATCGATCAGGATGGGCGTATCCAACGCGGCGCACAGTTTTTGATAACCGTCCACATCCCAGACAGGAAGCGGCTGTTCGATGAATTCCAAATCACAGACTTCCATCTTGCGGAAAGTTGGCAGGTATTCGGTCAGATTGCAGGCTTGATTTGCGTCCACACGAAAGCAGATTTCAGCGCCAATGGCATTGCGGACTTCCTTTACACGCTCAAGGTCAGATTTGGGGTCGACCCCAATTTTCATCTTAATGGTTTTGAATCCCCGCTCAACAAATTCATGCGCTTCACGAATCATGCGCTCGGTGTCGCTAATACCAATTGCACCGATAAGTGGCACGCTGTCGTGGAATTTTCCGCCAAGCAATTGATAAAGCGGAACACCGAATTGTTTGGCATTCAGGTCGTGCAAGGCAATATCTACAACGGCTTTCGCCATGTAATGACCTGGGGTAGTTTTTTCCATTTTTGTTTCAATGGC
>VGOX01000153.1 GCA_016875755.1 Chloroflexota bacterium | reverse complement strand
AAGCCCTTGCCACCGCCTCTGACTCAGATTTTGAAGCCGTGCAGGGCATGACTCCCGCCGCGCAAGCCGCGTTATTGATGAAGCGTTACATGCACGAATACGAAGTCCCTGCCGATGGGTTTTCAGGTTTCGCGCTCACGGCACATGCGAATGGTGTGGCAAATAAAAACGCCATGTTCCGCAAAGCCATCAAAGCGGAGACCTACGCCAAAGCCGAGATGGTCAGTGACCCGCTCAACATGTTTGACATGGCTCCCAACGCGGATGGCGCTGCCGCGCTTCTATTAACTCGCCGCGACCTGCTCCCATCCAGTTTTAAGAATCCACTCGTGAAGATCGCTGGCTCCGGGGCATCTTCTGATACGCTGGCGCTGCATGACCGCAAAGACACGCTGTACTTTGATACGGCACAACTCTCCGCGGGCAGGGCGATGAAACAAGTCGGCTTGACATTGGATGGGATTGACTTCTTCGAATATCACGATGCGTTCAGCATCTATGCTGCAATACAACTTGAAGCGGTTGGTTTTGCGATCAAAGGCAAAGGCTGGAAGCTCGCCGCAGATGGTTCGATTGGAATCAAAGGAAAAATCCCTTGCGCGACGATGGGCGGCATGAAAGCCCGCGGATTCCCCGGTGGCGCTGCCGGTGTGTATCAAGCCGTCGAAGCAGTGATACAGCTACGAGGTCAGGCAGAGGCGAATCAAATTAAGGATGCGAAGTTCGGGCTGATCCAGTCACTGGGCGGACCGGCATCCACTGCAGTCAGTCACATCCTGCAAAGACTGGATTAGACAATGGACGAAAGACCGTGGACGGAGTTCACGGTCTTTTTATTTGCGTCAGGTATGGCTCTGCGGAGTCGTTCTCGAAGCCGAAGAATGTCCAGAAGCTGGCAGCGGGTTGATGGGCCTCGAGCAGGAGGGAGATGGCAGGTTCTTTGTGACCGTAATACCGCGAGCGCCAGCCGTAGGTGGAATTGGAGTCGGCGCGAAAGACGGAAAGTTTGCCTTCGCCACTCGTTAAACCAATTTGAATTTTGTAGGTACTCGCTTCATAGTTCAGGTGAAGCGAGTTTTTGTTTTGGGTAAATGGCACGTCGTTCAAGAGCCAGTGCAGGGTGTAGTGATGCGGCTCATCTGCTGTCAGGTCATCGATGACCAGCCACCTATCCCCTTCCAACACCGTGACCGTGCGTTTGTGGCGGACAGGTTTGTAGCCGTCGTGTTCGCCCTGCCAAAGGTAGTCGGTGTGTTTGAGAACTTTACCCTTTGCCCAATTCGTCCATGTGAAACGGCTGACCATGGTCATCTGGTCTTTGTTATCTACTGTCACGCTATTGTGCGCGGAGGTGCGGGCGAGTCCGTTACGCCAGATGCCTTCGCCAGAATATAGGTAGGTTCCTGCGTCAATGGCGATGTTATGACCGTTCATCCATAAATCCATGTGGAGTTGGTCAGCGTGCGAGGGGCGGGAGGTGAAGTCGGTGCAGCGCAGGATGGCATGGGAGTTGGTGTTGCGGAGGATGTAGGTGCCGCCGTGGGGGAATGATGATTGAGATTTCTCCCTCACCCTAGCCATCTCCCGCTGGGAGAGGGGACTCGTGTCACATAACCAATAGACATCTTCATCCCAATCGCCTGAGTCGAACATTGGTTTGCCTGTGGTGATGACCGAACCTAGTTGCAAGAGCGGGCGGTAGTCGGTGAAGTCGCAGTTGTTGAGTGGGAGGACGAGAGCGCCGTCGTTGGAGCCGTAGACGGGCATTTGTCCGCTGGCGGGGTCGGTGAGGTGGGAGAGGAATGAGATTGATTTCGAGATTGAGTTTTTCAGGTAAATGGTAAATGGTAATTGGTTGAGTTCGCCGAGTTGGATGGCGTAGAGGTAGAGGTGCAAAATAAAACGATGGTAGTTGAGGGAGTACATGGCGTAACTGCCATCGGGGAAGATTTGTTTTTTTGCTTCTTCTTCGAGCAGGCGTTTGCCAAGGGTGAAATATTTTTCAGCGTCTTTTAGTTCGGGGAAGAGCAGACCGACAATCCAGAGGCCGAAGGCTTCGCTGATGGTATGGTTGCTGCGGGTGGAGATGGCGTAGCCAATGTTGGCGTGAATCCGTTCGGCTTGGGCGGCGACGAGTTGGGTAAATCGGGAGATGTGGTCAGGCGTGGCGGATGGAGAATGGATAAAGGCGTAGAAGCCAAACGTCCATGCCATGAGACGGAGGGCAATCTCTTGACCGTCTTTCCAGTTGGCGCCGGTGTTGGGGGGACTATGTTCCGCCCAGTCTTGGATCAGCTGCCAAAAGGCTTGGGGGTATTTTTCGTCTTGAGCGATGGCGTAAGCGCGGACGAGGGTGTAGACGAAGGCGAAGCGGTTCGGTTCCCAGATGAATTTGATGTCTCTATGTCGCCTCCCGAAGGGGACGCTGTGCGAGGCGTTCGTTGCCGAAGCAGCCTCCTCATCCATGGAGATTGCTTCGTCGGGAAGAGCAAGAGCCCTCCTCGCAATGACATAGTCGTCGGAGATTTGGGACCAGTGTAAGTCAATTGGTGATTGGTAATTAGTAATTGGGTCTTTATGCCAATTGGGAGGAAAGCCGGTTTTTTGATATTCGCGGGAGAAGTATTTGAGTTCGCCACCTAAAAGACGATTTGCTTCTTCGATGGCGGTGTTGCCGTAATCAGGGCGGGGGGACCTCGCCCCTACGTTGGGAAAAAATGCAGGGGCATTTGTTTTACGCCATGTGGAGTAGGTGTCGGATTCGGAGGGGATGGTGGGTTTGAGCCACATTGCGAGCGGACGGTCTACCCAGGCGTATTGCGGGGTTTGCAAGCGGATGAGTCCGGTGCGGAGGCGAAAGGCGTAGGCGAGGCGAAAGGCTGACCAACGTGGACCAAGTTCGAGGTAGAGTGAGGCGAGGGTTCGGAGTTTAGTCAACATTTCTTAATCGGGAAACGGTTCGAGAGAGGAAAAGCCAGATAAGCGGAAGTCCAATAATAATTAAGGGCGGGGCGTAGGGTTGTCCCCAGGACCAGGCATAGGCGAGGGTGGCGGCGAGGAGGGTGAGGAGAATATAGAGCGCGCTGACTTGGGCGTGTTTGTAGCCGCCAATGACGAGGCGTTGATAGACGTGCGTGCGATGCGCGGCGAAGACGTTCTCGCGTTTGAGGGCGCGGCGGATGAAGGTGATACCCGCGTCCATGATGAAGGTCCACATGAGGAGGGTGCCGAGCATGAGAGCGTCGCCGCCTTCGTCGGCGGAGAGGAGCGGCAGGACGGCGAAGGTGTAACCGAGGAAGGTGCTGCCTGCGTCGCCCATGAAAATTTTGGCGGGTGACCAGTTGTGAAAGAGAAAACCCAAACTGCCTGCGGCGATGGCGAGTGCGATCCAATAAACGAAGTGTTGATCCGTGTTTGCGGCGAGAAACATCCAACCGAGCGCGGCGGAGAGGGCGACACCACCCGCGATGCCGTCGATGCCGTCCATGAAATTGTAGGCGTTGGTGAGACCGACGATCCACAGGAGGGTGATGATGAAGCCGACCGCGCCGAGTTGCAGTTGACCGAAGAGCGGAATAGTGACCGATTTGAAATAGCCCATGCCGAGCACGGACGCGAGTGCGACCAGTCCTTGCACGGCAAAACGGGCACGCGGACTGAGCGAATGGACGTCGTCTCGCCAGCCGAGGTAGGCAATGACCGCGCCACAGACGAGATAGATGAGGCTGTGAATGAGATTGGCTTGAAAGGTGGCGACAATTCCCGCCGCGAGGACGACGATGACGATGGCGAGTCCCCCACCTCTAGGAGTGGGCGCGGAATGAGAACTGCGTTCGTTGGGATGGTCCATGATGCGGCGGCGTTCGGCGTATTGACGGATGATCCACACGCCGAGGGCGGAGAGGATGGTGAGAAGTGCGAAGATGAGGATGGAGGTCACAAGGGTGATTCTAAACGAGAATTCAAACAATAGGCTTAACGCGAATGACGCGAAGACTGTTTTTTTGTGTGCTTCGTGAACTTTGTAGATATTTTGCCCAAACCGTTACTTAATTTTATTACTTCTCTAACCTGCAAATTCAAGTAGGCAACGACGTGTAATTTGCCCACACTTGGGTTTAATAATCTAATCCCCATCCAAAAACTGAGCGGACAGAAACCGCATGGTTTCTGTCTGCTTTTGTTTAGTTCCGTTCAATAAGCGTTCGATCATCTCTTTCAGTTTTTTCAAGCTGACTGGTTTGCTGATGTAGTCTGTGGCGCCAGCTTCGAGGCAGCGCTCCCGGTCGCCGTTCATGGCGAGGGCTGTCAGAGCAATGATCGGCACGTCTGCGAAGTGCGGGTCTGCCCGCAGTTGACGGGTGGCTTCCAACCCATCCATGACGGGCATTTGAATATCCATGAGGATTATGTCGGGCTGGGTTTCCATTGCCTTTTCGAGGGCTTCCCGTCCGTTCATGGCAATTGTCAGGGCATAGCCAAGGCTTTCCAGATAATCACCAACAACCATGATGTTGGTCTCGGTGTCTTCAGCCAGCAGGATCTTTACCAATGCCTGCGGTTGCAATTCGTCCTTTCCAGATTCGGCCCCATCGGATTGTTCTGAGTCCTGCGTTGTGTGCTCCATGCTGTTTTCTCCTTGCAATGGGATGGAAACCGTAACGTACTCCCCTTACCAACTTCACTTTCAACATAGACGCCTCCGCCATGCAATTGCATCAATTCATGCACCAGCGCCAGCCCCAGCCCGGTGCCTTCATGTTCACGGGTCAGGCTGCTATCCACCTGGGTGAACGGATTGAAGAGGCGTGAAAGATCTTCTCTTGAAATGCCGATGCCAGTATCGGTGACGGAAAACTCAATGCGCTGCTGTTCCTTATTCTGGCGAACTTTAAGCGTAACCCTGCCATTATCTCCTGTAAACTTGACCGCATTGCTCAGCAGGTTGATCAATACCTGCTTGAAGCGGCGCAAATCGACGGTGATGGTTACAACCTGCGGATCGGGTTCAAATTCAAGTGTAATGCCCTTTTTCACGGCAGGTCCCCTGATAAAACTCAGACAGGCGTTGCAAAGGTCCAGAACAGCGATCGGTTCCAAATGAAGTTCCACTTTCCCTGCTTCCACTTTGGAAAGGTCCAAAATATCGTTGATCAAACTGAGCAAATGCCTTCCGCTGGATTCGATCACACCCACCATGCGTCGTTGACGTTCATTCAGCGAGCCGCGGATCTCATCCAACAATATCTCGGACATGCCCAAAATGCCGTTGAGCGGGGTGCGCAGTTCGTGGCTCATATTGGCAAGGAATTCAATCTTCGTTTGAGATGCCTTCTGTAAGGCCGCATTTGCCAGATGAAGCTGGTCGCGGCTCAGGCGCAGTGCAGTTTCAGCCTTTTTCCGTTCGGTAATGTCGAAGATCGTGGAACGGCTCATTAAGAATTGACCGTTCTTGTCACGAATCGCAGTGGCATTGAGCGAAACTGGCAGTATGGAACCATCCTTGCGGATCAGATCGAATTCAGCATCGATCAGCCAGCCGCGCTTAATGAATTCGGGGAATTTGGTTTTGAATTTCTCAAGGCTTTCAGGGGTGAGAATATCAAGGAATGGGCGCTCGATCAATTCTTCACGGGTATAGCCCAACCAATTCAACTCAGTCTGGTTGACCATGACAAAATGTCCATCGGCGTCCAGTGAGTGATAGCCAGTGGGCGCGTTCTCGTATAGATCCCGCACTTCTGCGGTGCGCTGTGTAACCTTTTCCTCCAATGTTTGGTTAAGTTCCTGTAATTCCTGCTGGATGGTCATCAGGTCATGAATATCGGTTGCGTTGACCAAAACCTGCTTCACATTGCCGCTCTCATCATGGAGAGGTTGAAGAGACACACGATACCAGCGCAGTTCATTCCTGATTCTATTTTGAGCTTCGTATATAACCTCACGATCGGCCTTGAATACGTTCTGAATATCCTTAATTTGCATGGAAGCG